>JBFWYF010000963.1:0-3213 GCA_050186685.1 Pirellulaceae bacterium | reverse complement strand
GACCTACGCTGGCAGTTGCTGGGCGTCCTTGAAGGCTTCCGACATGAACCCAACCGGCTCCACTCGTTTTTCGCGGCCGCTGGACTTTTCTCATAACTGGTTTCCATTAACTAAGTGACGGTCAATAAACTTGGGAATGAAAACAAACCTGTCGTCGGGTGATTGCCCGCGCTGGCGATTCCGGGAATCGTTTAAGTGCCGCGCAGAAACGAGTCAATTGCGTCCTTTTCCCAAGCTCGATAACCCTTCCCGTCGGACTCGAATTTGCTCCAGGCGACGTTGCACAGGTGAACTGGTGACAGCGGTTTCTCCGACCCAGCAGGCAGGATCACGTCGGTGGGCTGATGTGCGTAAGGCTGGGACTCCTCGATCATGTCGTCGAGCATTTGGCGGAGCGGCTGGAAGAACTCCTCAGACCACGTCCCCTCATAGTCCTCTTGAATCGCCAGCACTCGGGCCGTTTCTGCCCAAACATCCTGAATCCCGTCGGCCAAAGTGTGCAATCCGTACGTCCTAGCACGATCGGCCAACATTTTTGTCCTGAGCCATGTCACCGGGTGGCGGCGCTTAAGCTGCTCGTCGCGCGGCACATAATACTGATCGTTCGATCGAGTGCGGAAAAAATGGGAGAATGCCTTGAGAAAGCATGGGCCGCCCACGGTGATTCCGACCGCGTCGCAGTAGAATTCCTGCCCCCATGTGTACCAAGCCGTCACGACCTGCTTACGGAACGAGGATGACCGACTCGCACCGGCACGGCTGCGAACCGATTTCGGCGCCAGCGCCCCGGCCACTATCTTTTGGAAGTCCTTGACGAGTTCGTCCATCTCGGCCTTGTGGCAGGCATAGAGCAGGTGGCCGAACTCATGGAAGAGCAGCGGCAGGTAGAGGAGCGTAGTCTGCCGAGAGGTGGGGATCAAATAGATGGGCGGGATCTTGTCGGTCGGGTAGATCGCAAAGCTCCCGTCCGACAACGCAAACGGCAGGCTCGCGGTCTTGGGGTTTGAGTCGTGGAGGAATCTCAGTACCAGCAGGCCAAGTCGATCTTCAGGTCTGGCGCGCACCACTGGCGCCGCCAGCCGTGTGTTCACAACCTCGAACACATTCGACAATGACTGAGTCGCGGCCAGGATGTCATTGAGCGTATCGTCAAGCCCGTACCCGAGGTCAGTCAGGTTCCGCTGGGCCTGTCGGCGCAACGCCTCACACAGCTGGATGACTTGCCCGACGTAGGGCGTCAACTCGCCGCAAACGATGGTTTTTCCCAGCAATTCCTGGACGACGGCGATTTGGTAGAGCAGGTCCTGATTGGACTCCTCAAGATAAGCTCGCATCAGCGATCCTCAAAGATCGCAGCGGCGTCGGTCTGTTGGTGCTGTTCGATGACGCGCCGAAGTTCCGTGAGGCTTTCCACCAACTGTGCTCGCGCCTCCGCAGACTTCGCGTCCAGCAGCGGCAAAGCATCAACGGCACCGCCCTTCATAAGGACGGAACGGTAGCGGTTTCCGTCCTGACGGGCCGACGCAATGGCGTCTGTTAGGCTCTGGAATCGCGCGTCCACGCCCAGCAAAAGTTCCTTGCAGTCTGCCGACTCGACCTCACCGAGCCGACTGAGGAACCGCTTCAGCAGACGCCGCGCGTCTTTGGCGCGGCGCTCTCGCTCGGCATCCTGGATGCCTGCCGCTTCCTGCTTGAGCGCGATGGACAAATCGTTAATCGCGCCCAACAGCTCGTGGTCCGTAAAAAAACTCTGAATGTTCAGCCATTCCTGACTCATGGCATCCTCCGGGGTTGTGTGTCACTTGACTCCTCTCATGTCCTCTGCCATCCGCTGTCGCAGCCGGGTGTCCGTCTCACGGATGGGATGTGCGTAGCGCTGAGCCTTACCGGGGCTCGAATAGTTCAGTTGCGACAGGGCATAGAAGGCCCGTGCCGCGCGACGCACGTCACGCCCCCGTTTGAGGATCAACAAGCATGGATCGGCGGTCGCCGTCCGAGACAGCGTTGCAGCCCCTGTGCAACTCAAAAGCGCGGCGTCTCCATCCAAATAGATTGCTTGACCCTCCAGGACGTTCACGCGGTTCTGACCTTGCGTCAGCCACATCCGCAGGTTTTTCACCGTCTTTTTGTGGATCTCGGCGAAATCCGCGGTCACGTCCTGAGCAAGCCGGTCCTTTTGCTGCAAGCGGTCGATCGCTTCAGCAAGGGCCGCCTCCTCTTCACCGCACAGACGGCCGTCACGCAAAACCAGGAGCGACCGGAGCGACGTGAACCCTGGGTCTTCGTAACCATCGAATAGCTGCACGACTTTGTCGCGCAGGATCACCGGGTTGATCGTTTCATGCTGATGGTCGCCCTTCGGCCACGAGTCCGAGATACGGGCAAACGACGGCACCTGATCCTCTCCTCGACAGATGAGCAGCGACATTGCGAAATGCCGCCGGCCTTCCCCCACGTCGATCGCCAGACACGCTTCATATGGCCACTCGGCAATCCGCCAGGGAATCGCCTCCATCTGGTCGAGGGTATCCAGGACCGACAGGGTCACCATATCCAGCCAGCGTCGATCCGCTTTCATCCGATCCTCGGCGCTGTGCCCGAACCGGCGGGCGTCCCATCTGCGGACGACCTGCCTCCGCGTAAGCCGCTTGAGGTGCCATCCCTTCAGGCCGTGCGACAGCAAGTAGTACGAAGCTCCATTGGCCAGGCGGTCGTCGAAAACGATCACGGTAGTTCCCGCTCCACCCTGTGCGTCGGCGATTTTGTCGAGCGCTTCGACCATCCTGTCTGGATCATCTTCCCGCACCTGCGTCAGGGAGAACCGCGAGCCGGTGATGTCCTGGATGACCTTGCCGAAATCGGCGATAAACGCGGCCTGCAATTCGTCAGTCCAGCCGTCGCCCGTTTTCGGAGTGACCACGAAGAGCTTGCGTTCCACCGCTACGGCGTAGTGGTACAGGCCACCACCCTTCAGCTTCTCAAGCCGATCGCGGTAGTAGCGGCCATACTCCGCGGTTGTTGCTTCTTGCGGCGCGGCAACGCTGCGGCCTCCACCGAACTGCAATGCCGGGCAGGGAAGTAGCTCGCAGCGTTCCGCGGGTGGGGTCCACAGTTCCGTCTCCGCCTGACAGCCCATCAGCCCTTGGATGACGGCCCTGCATCGCTCCCATCCGCGGATTGCCGCCTCGCGGCGCTCCTCCGGAGGAAGAGTCT
>JBFWYF010000962.1:0-3213 GCA_050186685.1 Pirellulaceae bacterium | reverse complement strand
GTCGCCGCTGACTCGCCGCGAACTCGAGCGACTTGGGTCCATCTGCCGACGCCCGGATGCCGCACCAGGCCTGACGCGCTTGCTGCTCGACCGGCTCTTGCCGCAGGCGACCAAGGTCGAGATGGAAGATCATTCCTTGCAGGCGTTGCTCGAGCGATACGGATTCGATTCCGAGCAACACGAGCAGATCCGCGGCGACTTGCGTAACGGGCGCATCGGACTGGCTCAGAATCGGCTGCCCGTGACGGCCACGATCGAGGACGTGACGCCGAAGGATGTTTGCGACGTGCGCGGAGGCAGCCTGCCCCGGTGGTGCGTCGAGGCGGGGGAAGCCGCCCTGCGTGCGGGCGAAGTCGGCGTGGTGACGCTGGCCGCCGGCGTTGGCAGCCGCTGGACCGAGGGAGCCGGCGTCGTCAAGGCATTACACCCGTTCTGCAAGATGGCCGGGAAGCACCGGAGCTTTCTCGAAATCCACCTGGCCAAGTCGCGGCGAACCGGACGGCGGTTCCGCGCGCCACCCGTTCATATCTTCACGACCGGCTATTTGACGGACCGTCCCATCCGGGACTATCTCGCTGCGCGCGGGGACGATAACCACGACGGTGCGGTATACGTCTCCGAAGGCCGCTCGGTTGGGCTGCGCATGATCCCGACGGTTCGTGATCTGCGCTTCGAGTGGGAAGAGATGCCCCAGCAGATGCTCGACGAGCAGCAGCAGAAAGTGCGGGCAAGCCTTCGAGCGGCCTTGCTCCATTGGGCGCAGCAGGCCGGTGAGGCCGACGACTACGTCGATAACCTGCCGCTACAGTGCCTGCATCCAGTCGGACACTGGTATGAAATCCCCAACATGCTCCGTAACGGCTTG
Organism: Pirellulaceae bacterium; assembly: GCA_050186685.1. Classification (GTDB taxonomy): domain Bacteria; phylum Planctomycetota; class Planctomycetia; order Pirellulales; family Pirellulaceae; genus CAZFLF01. The sequence continues at coordinate 2,348 of JBFWYF010000962.1, read as the reverse complement.
CTGGGCCGATTGCTCGTTGCGCATCCCGCACTGAAGTACTTGTTTCTGCACAATATCGACACCCTCGGCGCTTCGCTCGACCCCGGACTGCTCGGCTGGCACATCACCCAGAATCGGTGCCTGACCTACGAGGTGATTCCGCGCCGCCTGGACGACCGGGGCGGGGGACTGGCGCGCGTCGACGGACACGTCCGGTTGCTGGAAGGTCTGGCCATGCCCCGCGAAGAAGACGAGTTCCAGCTGTCGTTCTATAACTCGATGTCGACGTGGATCGACATCGATCGGCTGCTGCGCGTCTTTGAACTGCGGCGGGAGGAACTCGCTCAACAGGCACGTGTCGATGCCGCGGTTCGGGCGCTCGGGCGAAGGATCCCGACCTACATCACGCTGAAAAGCGTCAAGAAGCGCTGGGGGCACGGTCAGGAGGATGTCTATCCCGTGTCGCAGTTCGAGAAACTCTGGGGGGACATGACGTCGCTGCCTGAGGTGGACTGTGGTTATGTTGTCACGCCCCTGGCCCGCGGCCAGCAATTAAAGCAGCCTGCGCAGCTGGACGGCTGGCTCCGCGACGGTTCGGCGGATTATGTCGCTCAATTGTGCGAATGGGGCGACTGACCGACGGAAGCCTCGGTCTTCGTGCCGTAGGCGAACTCGGACAGGCCGGTTAAAGTAGACCCTCCGCTTGCGGTTCACGAGGAGCTACGCTCGCCAGAGCATGGGAGTGGTGCACGGCCGTGGGTTAGAGAATCGAGCGCCCCTTTCGGGCGAAAGGGGCTACGAGCTGGAAAAACGGGTGAGAAGTGATTCGTTCTCGTGCGGCGGCGACGCCAGTTGACAAGTCGGATGAACGCGTGCGTACCATGTTCGGCGAAATTGCGCCGCGGTACGACCTGTTGAACCACGTCTTGTCGCTGAACGTCGATCGCTACTGGCGCTGGCGGACCGTGCGATTGGCCCCGCCACGGGGCTCGGCACCGATTCTGGATGTGTGTACCGGTACCGGAGACCTGGCGCTGGCGTACCACCGGAGGACCGAGGGGCGTGTTGCGGTGTATGCGGCGGATTTCTGCCCCGAAATGCTGGCTGTCGGCGAGTCGAAGATGCGGCGCGCCGGGATTGAAAACAATCTGACATTTCTCGAGGCCGACACCCAGGCCCTACCGTTTCCCGACGACCATTTTCAACTCGTAACGGTCGCGTTCGGATTGCGCAACGTTGCCGACACCGATCGAGGATTGCGCGAGATGACTCGGGTGTGCCAGCCGGGCGGACAGGTCGTGGTGCTCGAGTTTTCGCTGCCGACCTGGCAGCCGATGAGGTCCCTGTACAGCTTCTATTTTCGCCACATCCTGCCCCGGATCGGCCAGTGGATGGCCCAGAATCGATTCGAGGCGTACCGATATTTGCCGGCGAGTGTCGGCGAGTTTCCGCAAGGTGCCGCGCTCGCGGAGCGGATGGTGGCGGCCGGACTCCAACATGTGGAATTCCGGCCGTTGACGTTGGGCATCGCAACGCTGTACCTCGGCACGAAGTTCCAGTTGCCCAAGACCGGCTCGTAGGAACAGGGAGCGAGCGGCTCTGTGGAGCCGAGGTGAAGTGCGAATGAATCTACCCGTTGTCGTGGCGATCACGGGCGCGAGTGGAGCCGTCTATGCCGTGCGCCTGCTCGAGGTACTGGCGCGAGCGAACCGTGAAGTGCATCTGACGATCAGCCCCGCGGGGCAGGAGGTTCTGCGGCACGAGCGGCAGATCGAAGTGGATCTGCGGTCTTTCCGGCTGGAGTCACTCGTCGGCCAGCTGACAAAACCGGCGCCGCTGGTCTATCACCACTTCCAGGATCTGGGCGCTCCAATTGCGAGCGGATCGTTTCTGACGGCCGGCATGGTCGTTTGTCCCTGTTCCGGTGGAACGCTGGCGTCCCTTGCGGTCGGAACCGCAACGAATTTGATTCATCGCGCGGCCGAGGTCCACTTAAAGGAGCGGAGAAAGCTGGTACTCGTACCCCGGGAGACGCCACTCTCGCTCATTCATATCGAGAATCTGAAACGAGTCACCGAGGCCGGAGCGGTCGCGCTGCCGGCCGCACCAGGCTGGTACCACGGCGTGGAGTCGGTGATGGACCTGGTGGACTTCGTCGTGGCCCGGATTCTCGACCAGCTTCAAGTCCCGCATCAGCTGATGCGGCGCTGGGGCTCACCCGCCCCCCCTCCCGGAGTGCCGGAAGCGGGGAGTTAGAGCACCGCGCCGCGTTCCGCCATGAGCTAGAACAAGGGCGGGCGGCCGAACTTGCGACGCGTGATAACCCACTGGCCGCAGTGCATGAGCCAGTGGCTTCCTTGGAGCGCGAA
>JBFWYF010000961.1:0-3223 GCA_050186685.1 Pirellulaceae bacterium | reverse complement strand
AGGCGTCCGGCGTCACGGCGGTGACTCCCGGCGGGGTGGCGGCCTGGAAGTGGGGGCACGCTGCAAAGCAATTGACCGACATCGTGACCGGCTACCACTCGCTTACCCCGGCGCGCATCATCCACGGTTTGGCGCAGATTGTCGATCAGCTTGGTCTTCCTCATCCGTTGCACCTGCACTGTAACAACCTGGGGGCCCCGGGGAATGTGACCACGACCCTCGAAACGATGAAGAGCCTCGAGGGGCACCGGGCTCATATGGCTCACCTGCAGTATCACGCGTACGGCGGAGACGACTGGAGCACGATGCGGTCCGAAACCGTGCAGCTGGCCGAGTACTTCAACGCTCATCCGAACTTGACCGCCGATGCGGGAGCCGTGCTGTTCGGGGATACCGTGACGATCACCGCGGACGGTCCGTGGCAGCACCTGCTGTACAAATTGACGGGCCGCAAGTGGGGCAATCTGGACGTAGAAAACGAAACAGGCTGTGGGATCGTGCCGTACACGTATCGGCCCAGCAATCTCGTCAATGCCGTGCAGTGGGCAGCGGGCCTCGAACTGATGCTGCTGGTCGATGATCCGTGGCGGATGTTTCTGACGACCGACCACCCCAACGGAGCCTGCTTTTGGCGCTATCCGGAGATTATCCAGCTGCTCATGTCGGCTGACTACCGTCGCGAGTGCCTGGCGAAGATGACGCCTCGCGCGCTGTCCCACATCACGCTGCCCGAATTGAACCGCGAGTACACGTTGTTCGAAATCGCCACGATTACGTCGGCTGGTCCAGCCCGGGCACTGGGCTTGGACGCCAAAGGGCATCTGGGCGTGGGAGCCGACGCGGACCTGGTTCTCTATCACGAGGATCGTGACATCGCGCGGATGTTCGGCCATCCGCGGTACGTGATCAAGGGAGGCGAGATCGTGATTTCGGAGGGAGACATCCTTGCCACCCCAAGCGGCCGCGAGTTTCTGGTGCAGCCGTCATACGACCCGGCTATTGAGGATTTTCTGCGGCCGCTGTTCGAGGACTGTTACACCATGTCGTTCGAGAACTACCCCGTGGAAATGCACCGCATCGAGCATCCAGAAATCCGCGATTGCCTGAAGGTTCTATGAGCGCCATTACGCTGACCCTGCGCGAGCGGCCTCCGGTGCCGCTCGAGGCCGAAGTGATTTCACCGGACACTTTCGCCACGCTTTCTCACGGGGAGATCTGCGGACTGCCGGTGCAACTGGGCAAGCGCACGCGCCGGTTGGACGATTTCTTTGCGGTGGAAGGCGAACGGTCCGACGAACTCGAACTGGTAGGCGACTTGGGCCAGCTGAAGTGGTTGGGGCGCGGCATGTCACGAGGCCGCATCACCGTCCGCGGCAGCGTGGGCATGCACCTGGGCGCCTACATGAAGCGGGGCACCATCGAGGTCTATGGAGACGCTGGCGACTGGGTCGGGGCCGAAATGACCGACGGTCTGATCCGAATCCATGGCCAGGCGGGAGGCCAGGTGGGCGCCGCCTACCGGGGCAGCCTGGCAGGCATGCGTGGCGGTACGATCGTGGTGGACGGCGCCGCGGGCTTGGAAGTCGGGATGCGCATGCGGCGCGGCATGATCGTGATTGGCGGGCCGGCGCGGGATTTCGCCGGACTGCAAATGAAAGGGGGCACGCTCGTGCTGTGCCAGGGTGCGGAGATCCGGACCGGCGCCTGGATGGTACGTGGCACGATTCTCTCGATGCGCCCGCTGGCGCTCTTGCCCACGTTTGCTTATGCGTGCCAGGCCAACCCTGACTTTGTGCGCGTGTATGCCCGCCACTTGGGATCGCTGGGCGTCCGACTGCCCAGCCAGGCCTCGGAGGGCGCGTATGCCCTGTATGGCGGCGATGCCTCGGTACCCGGCCGCGGCGAGATCCTCGTCTGGCAAGGGCATTGAATGGCATATCGATTCAACTGCAACATCCGCTACTCGAAGCCTTCGCGCTCCCGTCCGTTCCCCTAGCCACCGATCCGTGCGGGAAGTGGTTTACCACGTAGTGTAAGAAGGAGCGTAGCGGACGATCCGTCCCCTCACCCGAGCGACAGTGCCACGCCGGCCCGGATGACCGACACCCGCCCACAAGAATCTCCTTTTTGTCGGCCGTGTTACCCTCTCCGCAGGACGCGTGAATTGAGTCTCTGTGGCCGTCCTCAGCGGCCGGCAAAGGGACCCGTTCGGGGGCTGTGGAGACCGGCTTGTTCTGTGCGGAACATGTCGCTATCCTGACTCACTGCCCCGTGGTGTAACGGTAGCACGCATGACTCTGGATCATGCTGTCAAGGTTCAAATCCTTGCGGGGCAGTTTCTCTGAAATGTCGCCACCAACTCGCGCACTCCCCGGCGTTCTCTGCGCCTCTGCGGGACACTTGTTTTCGTGCGTTTGCAAAGTCGCCGGTGTCCCACTCGACTGCTGGTCTGATCGGTTGCTTGAAAACTCCGCCCCGGCACGACATGATGGGGCCGCATTGGACGACGGCCCCCCTTCCTATCTGAGATCGAGATCACGCTATGCGGCTTCCCATTACCTTGAGCCTGGCGGTGTGCTTGTGCGGCGCGTCTGCCGTTTCGGCGGACGGTGTCCGGTATGCCCTGTTCAATGGCGAGAACCTGGACGGCTGGGTCGTCACGGGGTGTGAGGCCGGCGTCGAAGACGGCTCGCTGGTGCTGCAGAGTGGGAATGGGTTTGTCCGAAGTCAGCATCGCTATGGCGACTTCGTGTTGGAGGTCAAATGGCGGGCGCGGAAGGCGGAGGCCTTCGACTCGGGGATCTACTTCCGCTGCGACACGCCTCCGGAGGGGAAGGACTGGCCGGCTCGCTACCAGGTGAATTTGAAGCAGCAGCAGGAAGGAAACGTGGGCGGCTTACCCAAGGCTCAGAGCAAGGGCCTGGCGAAGGTCGGCGAGTGGAATGCGTTCAAGCTGACGGTGGTCGGCAAGACGGCCCACCTGGAGATCAATGGGCAGCGTGCCTGGGAGACCGATGGAATTGAAGCGACGGACGGTTATATCGGCCTCCAGTCCGAGGTGCCTCTGGGCGGCCAATATGAATTTAAAGATCTGTACATTACCGAACTGCAACACACGCCGCTCTTCAACGGCCATGACCTGGCCGGCTGGGAGGGCGCAAGTGGCGAGGCGGCCCAGTGTTGGAAGGTGGAAGAGGGCCTGTTGGAGCAACATTTTCCGTGG
>JBFWYF010000960.1:0-3228 GCA_050186685.1 Pirellulaceae bacterium | reverse complement strand
AACCACTGACCCTGCATGCCGACCCCGTTCGTCTGACTCAGGTGCTGACCAACCTGCTGGTGAACGCCGCAAAGTACACCGAGCACGGCGGCCGGATCGTGGTCAGCGCGTGGCCGGACGGGGAGGAAGCCATTCTCTCGGTGCGCGACAACGGCGTGGGAATCCCGGCCGAGGTGCTGCCGCATGTTTTCGAGTTGTTCGAACAGGTGTAGCGGTCGTACAACCACGACCATGGCGGGTTAGGCATCGGCCTGATGCTTGTCCGGCGGCTCGTCGAGTTGCACGGCGGCACGGTCGAAGCACGGAGCGACGGTCCCGGTTGCGGGAGCGAGTTTCGCGTGCATTTGCCCTTAGCCGCTGGGCAGCTCGAAGCCGCGCCTGCAGGTCCCCCGGTCGCGGACCTGGATGCCTTGGCCGGTGCGCGTATCCTGATCGCCGACGACAACCACGACGTGGCCGAGAGCTTGACGATGCTGCTGGAAGCGATGAGTGCGGATGTCTGCACGGTGCATGAGGGGGCCGCGGCTCTCGCCCGACTCGACACGTACCGGCCTACCATCGTGATTCTGGACATCGGTATGCCGGGCATGGATGGCTACGAGGTCGCTCGCCGTGTGCGCCAGCATCCCGCGGGCAGGGGCGTCACGTTGATCTCATTGAGCGGCTGGGGGCACGAGACGGATCGGCGCCGTTCGCGGGCGGCGGGCTTCGACCACCACCTGGTCAAGCCCGTCGGACTTCGCACGCTGTTGGCGGCCCTGCATTCCGCGCCCCCGTCCGCCGATCGAATGGCCTCTACGTCCTAGCCAGCCTCTGCCCGAAAACCCGCATGACTGACCGCGAAGCGGTTCATCCAGTCCCCTCTCCCGGTACTCCGGGAGACGTGCGGCCGCGGCCTGGGCATATGGACTTGTTGCCTCGCGCCGGTAGGACGAGTCACGAAGCGTTCTTTCGGACAGACCGAAGTTAGCGACGATACGTGCTGCGAGTGCAGGCAGACACCGCGCTCCAGGCGCCGCGGGTAGCAGGCCGATAACGGACCTGGATGGGACCCGCGGCGGAGGTGCCAGCTGATTTCCATCCGTCACCAGATTAGAGAAGGATTGGTTCGATGCGATCTGTGTGGTTTGGAATGGTCGTGACTGCCGTGCTGTTCTTGACGGGGCGAGTCCACTCGCAGGAACCGACATGGTCCGGAAAAGTAATTCTGTTTGGCGAACAACGAAGTCAGCTCGAGGCGACTCCTATCGAGCTGCGTCCCAACCGTCCGCTGCACTTTTACGGAAATGCCGTCCGTCGGCAGTACTATCGGGGAACGACCTTACCAGCATCCCGCAATAGCGGCGCATCGATCGTGCGCGGCCGGTAGCGCGCCATCGACAAGTCGCTCGCATGTTGCCTGGGTGCACGTCAGGGCTCGCCTCGCCCCTCAGGTCGCCGTACCGGGTCGCACGCCAGCAACTGGAGGAGTTCGTCGTCCAGCGAGTCGATGGCTGAAACGGTGACGGTTTCGTGGGGGAATGGCAGCGTTCCCTGCGCTGGTACGATCGGCCATTCGAACGGCAGGCGGAGCCGTATTTCCGTTTGCCGCGGAGATGCCTCGGGTCGGTGCGGCGTGGCCACAGCGCGGGGTTCCGCGGCCAGAAATGTTCCTTGGTCCAGCTCTCCGGTCATCTTATCGCGGTGAACTGCGGGGGTGTCCGAGGGCAGCATGTTGCTCGCCACGGGTGTCGCGCCTTCGCCTTCTCCGTCACGACCGGTCTGTCGATTCAGGTAATTGACGATGGCAAGGACATCGAGCGGCGTGACCTGGCCGTCCCCGTTGACATCCGGGTAGACCGCGCCGCCCGTTTCGCCTTTGGCACCCCCGGCGCTGCGATTGAGCCGATTGACAACGAGCAGCGCGTCGAAGGGCGCGACGGTGCCATCGTTGTCGACATCGACGCGGTTCGAGGGGTTCTGCAAGGGCGTTTCGCCTTCGGCGGTCATGGCGCCCCCCGTTGGCGCGGCGAATCTCCAATCCGGAAACTGGAAGGCATCGATGACGTCTTGAGCAATGTCCGCGGGTAAGGCGTTGGCCTGGATGCCGCCCTGGCGCAGCGGTGTCCAAATGGCGAGCAGCCACGCACACACGTCAATGCGAGCGCCGTCGGTAAACAAGCGGAACCCGACGGGATGGCCGGTCGCGTCTTCGAATACGCCGGTCGCCCGATTAAATGTGCCTTGGGCATTGCTGCAGTCCGTACAGATGGCGTCGTTCGAACCCGTCGCGATTACTGTGCCGTTCGCCCCGGCGCGAACGACGTCGGCATCGTTCGGATTGCCGACCAGAACCAGGTTGCCGCTGGCGTCGAGCGTGTGATCTGCCAGGTAGAGGACGTTGTTTCCATCTCCCGCCAGGATATCGCTGCCGGCGCCGCCCAGCAGAATCGAGCCCTCACTTCCCGTCGACGTACCCACACGGCCATTCACCAGAATATCGTTCGAGTTGCCGCCAACACCGTCCCCCACCAGCATGCCAGGAACCGTGGCGCTGCGGTTATAGAGCAAGTCCCTCCCCTCGGCGCCCGTGGCAGTAAAGCGCGTAATGCCCACGAGCTCGAACCCCAGGCGATCCGCTTGCGGCACTCCGTCGCCGAACACCAGACGCTCGTCCGCGCCTGTCCCCACGACATCGACCACGTTGTCGCCAAGCCCTCCTTCGATCCGCACGACGTCGGGCAGAGCACTGGCCGACAGGGAAACCGCCGCCTCGTCATCGCCCAGCCCGCCGCGAATCACGAACGTCTCGACCGGAGACGAGGTGTCGACCTGCAAGCCACCGAACGTCCGGGGCAAGTCTCCCATAATCTGGAAGCTCTCCGGAGCCAGCATGTACTTCGTGCGGATAGCGGCCGCCGAGTCGTGGGCCGTGAACGTATCACCCGACTGCCGGGCGTCGACTTCCTCCGCGAACGTCACAGCACAAGGACCTAACGCACTCAACGGCGGACTCGTCGCCGTCACGTCGACCACGACGTTTCGCATCACGTTGTCGTCGTTGCCTCCCGCACGCAAGACGAGCGGACCCGGCAACTGGTCCAGATTCTGACTCCGATGGCTCAAGGATATCTCGTCGTTGTTCTCTCCGGCATCAATATCCGTCACGCCGATGGCGGCCGCGTTTGACTGCAGCATGACCATGTCCGAACCTTGGAAACTCCGCACGCGAAATGCATTACCGGAACT
>JBFWYF010000959.1:0-3234 GCA_050186685.1 Pirellulaceae bacterium | reverse complement strand
GATATCAATTTCGGCTCCAATCCGGACGGTACCACCTACGGGCAGTTCGAGACTGACTTCTACGCCGGCATCAAGCCGGTGTGGGGACCGGTCACCTTCGATCTGGGCGTGATCTACTACGCCTATCCTGGCGGCAAGGACGGCGGCCCCGCTATCAACCAATTCCGGGAGCTGGACTATGTCGAAGGCAAGGTCGGCGCCAGCGTCTCACTGATCCCCAAGCTGACGACAGGCGTCACCGTCTTCTATTCTCCGCAGTACACGGGCGGTCAGGGTGAAGTGGTCACCGTCGAAGGTGTGGCTGCCTACGAATTCCCAGCTTTCTTCAAGATCGTTCCGACCCTGAGCGGCACACTCGGTGGGGTATTTGGCGACGCAGGCTCCATCAATGATCCCTTCATTACGGCCAACGGCAAGGACAGCTACATGTACTGGAACGCCGGTATGACGTTCGGTCTCGACAAGCTGTCGATCGACTTCCGCTACTGGGATACCAACATCCCGGACGGTGGCGCGATTGCGGCAACCGGTTTTTGCTCCGCCAAGCTGCTTGGTTGCGATGAGCGGTTCGTCGCGACAGCCAAGGTCACCTTCTGATCAGAACGCGACCGACCCACGGTCGTCGCTCGATCCAAGACTGAGCCGGAGCTGCAAAGCTCCGGCTTTTTCATTTGTTGTGGGCGCCCAGGTCGGTTGCGCTCCACGCCCCCTCCTACGCATGACATTTTGTCCACAGGCCCACAACTTTTCTTGACTGTCATAATATTGAATCAGCTCGCGGATAATCTGCGCCTACGAGACGGATTGGTCGAGGCCCGAGACGAAGCCGAGGGAACCGACCTGTGAGACGGGTGCCGTCGCGTCCGCCCAAGTGTCGGCGCGCACCCTTTTAGGCCAGCCTCGAGATCGGGACCGGGTCGCCCCCGCTGACTCGCCCCGCTCGAGAGGCTGGCCAGCCTCGTCCACCGCCTTGATTGCGGCACCGACCTTCGCGCGAACTGCCTCACGCCATGGCAATGCACCCGACGCGGGTTCGCATCTGGAATATCCCCAGCCCCGTCATCGCTGCTGCTTGCCGTCGAGCCATGCCTACGCATAGTCGACAGGCCTGGGACCTGGGGAACTGTTCGACGTGATCATCACAATCGCAGTCCTGGTCGTTCTGACGATCGCTGTAGCCGCGTTCGTGCTGGCTCCACGGCTGACTGAAGAGCGCATCGTGTACGATGTGACGCCCGACCGCCCCGCTTCGTTCGGCTGCAGCATGTCGTGGCTCGCCATCCGCACCACGGATCAGACCCGCCTGTGCGAGGTGCTCGGACTCGCCCCGCTGGAGCGGGCCAACTGGTCGAACGGCATTGGCACCGCATATGACGACCAGCTCGGCGGTTCCCGGCTCTATCTGACGCCGCCGGTCGATGGCTGGACATTCGTTGTCGGCCTGACACTTCCCCAACCGCTGGGACCTGCGTTCGTCGACAAATGCACCCCGATGCTGCTCGACCTCGCCGCAGCCTTCCCCGAAGCGCAATATTATCTGACTTTCCCCACGCTTGACTTCTACGCCTGGGCTCGTGTGGTCGACGGCAAGCTTGTGCGCGCCTATGCGATCGGCGACGAAGGCTTGATCTGGAACAAGGGTCGCCCCACCAAGGACGAACGCGAGTTTGGGATCACACTCTCGCAGATCAAGGGCGTTCGGAAGCGGAAAGGCGATACTGCCCTGTCGATGTTGATCTATCCCACCGAAACCCACGTTGTTCATCTCGCTGGTCGGTGGAGCATCGACCCCTCCATGCTCTCCAGGCATGAGCCGCGGACCAGCGAGCCTCCCGGCTGCTCTGCCAATGCCGGCCTCGGGCTGATCTGCTGCCCGCCCGCGCGGTGGCTGCCGGAGAGATTGCGCAGAACAGGTTGAGCGCGGACGCGCCGCATAGGCAGACGCGACTACACGCAGCCTCAGGCCGTCTCCCTCGCACGCGCCAGCCGCGTTTCGAAATCGGCAAAATGAGAGCGCTCGGGCCTCAAGACAATGATGTCGGCCGACAACCTCGGGACCGCCACGTTTGCACCATCTCTTCCCGTCGCTCGCTTCAGCACCCGCGGCCCAATCGCAGCATCATGCCGCTGCCGCTTTGCGCCAGTTCGACATTTCGGCATCGGCGGCATCGTATCCTCCTGCCGACGACGGATCGAATAGGGCTTGCGGCCGCACGGGACATTGAGCCGCGCAATCGCCAGAAGCCTGCGTGCGAAGAAGTACTCCGCATGAGGATTGCGCTGCTGCGCCTTTGAACTGGCTGATATTTCCGCCGCAAATCGGGCTGCACTGGCTGTCAGCTCTGCGATACGCATCGCACCCTCCACGCGAGCAACGCGCGGAGCAAATCCCGCGCCTGCACGTCGGTCGAGCGTGCCAGCCCGCGGTTAATCGGCGGTTACAACGAGATACTGACAACACGCCGCGACTTAGCCGCCGCTGTTCGCCGCGATCTCCTGCATCTGCCGGGCGATCATAAGGTCGAGCCGTCCCTCGAACGGTACGCTGAACGCGGCGAGGCCGCGCTCGTCTCTGGACCAGGCATCGAGCGCCGGCGCGAATGCTGCTGGTAGTTCGCCAAGTCCCTCGCAGTCTACTACGCTGGCAGACAGCGCCTCGCTCCACATCGGTATGAACGGAATGGTACTCGCAGAAATGCTGCCGTCGGTGTTCTTGCGCGGCGCCCCGAAAACCGCGCAACAGACGATGGCACGCCGATCCGGATAGCACAGCACCGCACCAACCAGGATCCGCGAGTCTTCGAAACCTTGTGGCGCCCGATAGCTCCAAACCTCACCGGCGCGAAATTCACGGCCCTCGTTCATCACCCCGCCATACCTTTTCTCGGCGTGCCATTCGCGAGCGACATCGATTTGTCCTGACGCCTAACGACTTCGCCGGATCAACGCCTGCGATCCAGCGGATCCGGGCCTCGGCCCTGGCGCACCGGAGGCACGAAGACGCGCGGAGCCGAGCAAAGACGCGACTGGTTCTCGTTGGAACCACACTCGCGGAACTGCCCCTCGCGCGACAGGCAGATGCGGATTTCCCTCAGACGGTTTCCAGGCCCGCCGCACGAGACCGCCAGCATCTGCGGCCTCAGTCCCGGGTTGGCTCCGACGAACTCGCCGATCACCGCACGCGTGTCGATCATCTGGTTGTTCGTGGGTCCGACGAACCGCTGTGGAATTCTG
>JBFWYF010000958.1:0-3237 GCA_050186685.1 Pirellulaceae bacterium | reverse complement strand
TGTCCTGATTACACCTCTGAATGAACCGCTTCTGCGAAAGCCGTATGCGGGAAATCCGCACGTACGGTTTGATGAGGAGGAGGGCTCGGCCCACAACCGACCCTCCTTACTCTACCGCTTTGCTTCCCGGACTGCGGGCTTGGTCTGGAAGGGAAACGCAGAGCTCGCAGACTCTCCCAGAGCCGTACAAACTCGACTTGACCGCTGCAACCGCGCTGTCCCGTACGACTCGTACCTTGGATCGGTGATTCCTTGCCCTTTCCCACCCGGTTGCCGGCCCGTCGGTGGTCGTCGGGCAGTCAGCCTGACCTATAGTTCTGCAGGCTGAATGCCATCGAGGCGGGGAGTCCACAGGTGTTATTAGCCAGTTTGACGAAATACGCGTTCATCGGTTTTATCGCCCTGCTGAACGTCGTCATGGGCTATACCCTGGCGCGGAGGATGGGCGTGCGACCCCGTCCGCTACCGTTTCTCGGAAGCCTCGTCCTGGCGACGCCGATCTCGGACCCCGATGCGGTGATTCCTTCGGCAGACGCCGCTCCTAAGGTCGCTCCAGGCAACGCGCAATGATTCGCCGGCCAGACGTCCCGGTGGTGTCTATGAATACGCTCTATCATCTGTCGTTGGAAAAAGAGATCGTCCAGGAGCTGAATCCCGTCGATCCACCCACGGACGGTGGCACGCCCCCCAAGATGCGCCGCGAGACGGTGCTGGCGGTCGTATCGCGATCGGCCCAGTTGTCTCCGCCATTTCATGAGTTACTGAGCGAAGCCAGTCTGCTCGCCGCTTCCGCGACCGAAATGGAGTATTTCGGTTATGCCGAGCTACGCGGCGGTCGGATGCTGGTCGGCTGGGGACTGGTGGCCGACAGTTCGCGGAATGTCGATCCGGTACCCGTCGCGGTAACTCGCGATCCTGCCAGTTCCGGGTTCGCGTTTGCTCTGGAGCGCGACCATCCCGTCGTCCTGTTCAATGCCGGCATGGACGAGCGCTTTCAAGATGCGCAGATGATTGGTCACCGGATTCGTTCCGGTATCATCTGCCCGATTGCTTTTCGAGATCAGCAATATGGCGCGCTGGGCATATTCAGCCCTCAGCCGCGTACGCTGACGAAGAGCGACGTGATGTTTGTGCAATCCCTCGCGCTGGTCCTGGGGCCGACGCGCGCTCATCAAAACGCGGAACGCGCATTGGCAGAGCACTCGCGCTTCCTGTCGTCGGCCATCGACTCGCTCGACGCCTTGGTGGTGTTGCTTCGCGAAGACGGCACCGTGGCGCAGGTCAACCGCACGTGTCTCAACGTGAGTGGTTACAGCGCCGAGCAATTACGCGGGCAGCGTCTGGCGGGATCGCTCCTGTCCGCACACGAAGACACGCGCATCGAACAGGAACTGGTCGCGCTGAAGCGCGAGATGGAACCGCTGCGGCGAGACGCGACACTCGTGACGCGCACCGGAGAGCAGCGCCGGATCAGCTGGACATTCGCACGACTGGCTGGGAGCAACCCCGACGCGCTGTTCCTGGGAACCGGGATCGATGTCACCGAACAGTACCGTGCGCTCGAGCAGCTGGGACGAGCGGAAGCTCAGCCGGCTGCGAAAGCAGCGGCCACGTCTCAGGAGCCGGATGGACCGCCCCAGTTCACCCTGGCGCCGACGGTCGCGTTCGACAAGTCACCGTCCGACGTTCCGGCCGATCGCCGCTCCCACAATCGCCATCCGTATTCGCGCATTCAGTCCGTCGCACCGTGCATGAATGGCCAGCTGCCCGAACGTGGTCACTTCCGAGCCGTGCGCTGCCATGATATTTCGCCGAAAGGGTTTTCGTTTTTGCTTGCCGCGGAACCAGACTTCGACGAGTTGGTCGCGGCCTTTGGCTCGGCCCAGACTCGCATCTTCCTGCGGTCCCGCGTGGTCCATTCGACACGATTTCGCCATGACGGCCGCAGCGTATTGCTCGTTGGCTGCGAATACATCGGTCGCGTACGCCTCCCGTGGGTCAACCCGGTGGCCGTCGAGATGCCATTATAGGAGATCTCAGTCCGTTGGCGGGCCGGAGGGGCGGGAGGAAGCCGCTCGGCCCGCTCGGCCACACGGGGCTCAGCTCTTCAGCTGGAAGATGGCCTCGACTTCTACGGCAATATTGCTCGGCAGCGAGCCCATACCGACGGCGCTGCGAGCGCCGACGCCGTGATCCGGACCGAACACCTGGGCCATCAACTCGCTGAAGCCGTTGATGACCGCAGGATGCCTGCCGAAATCGGGTGTGGCGTTGACCATGCCCAGCGTCTTCACGAGACGCTCGATTCGGTCCAGATTGCCGAGATTGGCTCGTAGGGTAGCGAGGATGGCCAATCCGACCTGGCGCGCCGCGGCGTACCCGCCTGCTTCGTCGAGGTCCGCGCCGACACGCCCCATCATCATCGTGCCATCGGGTTTGAGCGGGCCGTGCCCGGATACGTAGACCAGACCGTCGACGATCACCACGGGCTTGTAGACCCCGGCGGGCTTCGGTGCCGCGGGCAGTTCGAGATTCAGTTCGATGATTTTGCCTTCCGCGCTCATGGTCTATCCTCATGGAGCTGGCTAACCGAGAAAATCCGAAAACCGTGGCGTGAGTATACCAGACGAATGGCGGCACGGAGCGCCCGTCAAGTCTTGCGAACGAGAGTTCTGCCAGGGAACATGGTGCAGTGATGAAGGACCCGGTAAGAAAGGGTGATAATCCATGATCCGGCAGCGAGCGATAGCTCCTGTTTACCGGCGATGGGCCTGGCTGCTCGCCTCGTGGTGGAGCTGCGTGCCGGCGGCCGGCGGCGAGCTGTTCGAAAGGCAACTCCAACCACTGCTCGCGCGAAAGTGTGGGGAATGCCATGGCGAATCCACCGTGCGTGGAGGATTGCGGCTAACCACGGCGGTGGGGCTTCGCGCCGGCGGGGAATCGGGGCCTGCCCTGGTGCCCGGCCAGCCCGACGAGAGCCCGCTGTACGTTCGGGTACGCGACGGAGAGATGCCTCCGGAGGGCCATCCTCCATTGGACGAGTCGGAGGTCGCAGCGATTGCGACCTGGATTCGCGAGGGGGCGAACTTCGCGACGCCCGAGGCGGCGCGTCCCGCAGTGACGCATCGGCACGTGCTGCCGATCCTCTTGCTCCGTTGCGTCCCGTGCCATGGTGGACGCAAGCAGGAAGGCGGATTGGACCTGCGCACGCGAGACAGCCTGCTGTGGGGCGGCAAA
>JBFWYF010000957.1:0-3241 GCA_050186685.1 Pirellulaceae bacterium | reverse complement strand
GTGGTGGACGCTCAGCGTGGGTTGCCTGGGCGTGACGCTGCTGCACCAGATGACCGGCGGCAACTGGGGCTATGCGGCCCGACCCTTTCTGGATGCGGGCGTGCGCACGCTGCCGCTGGTGGCGGTCGCGTTTCTACCGCTCGCGTTCGGGCTCGATCATCTCTACGAATGGACGGAGCCTGACTTTTTCGCCGGCGATCCGCACGCTCACAACCGGGCCTGGTACCTGCAATCCGGCTTCTTCCTGGGGCGGGCCGGCGTGGGATTCGCGATCTGCCTGGCATTGGGATGGATCATGACAATCGGCGTCGTCCGGCCGGACGGCCGCATGGCTCTCCGCCGCCTGCCCAAGACGGGCGGGTTCGGGTGCGTGCTGCTGGCGAACGTCGTGACGCTGGCCGCGGTCGATTGGACGATGTCTCTCGAGCCGCATTATACGTCGACCATGTACGGTGCCTTGTTCATCGGCGCCGGATTGCTCGGCGCGCTCTGCATCAGTGTCGTCGGCGTGGCGGTAGCCCTTCAGGCCACGGCACGCCAGGACGACGCCGCCCGCAAGTCGCTGCATGACCTCGGCACGCTGACCTTCGCCCTGCTGATGGTGTGGGCCTACCTTTCGTTCTCTCAGTTTCTGATCACCTATTCCGGCAATCTGCCGCACGCCGCCGAATGGTACGTGCGGCGGCTGAACGGAGGCTGGCAGTGGCTCGGGATAGCGCAGATGGTCTTGAAGTTCGCCGTACCTTTCCTGCTGCTCCTCTCGCGATCGTTGAAGAGAAGCCCCGCTGCGATGGCCTGGGTCGCCCTGGGTGTGCTGGGCATGCAAGTCGTGGAAATGTATTGGGTCGTCGTTCCGGCGTTTTACCCCGATCATTTCCACTTGCATTGGCTGGATGCCGTCGCGTTCGCCGCCATCGGGGGACTCTGGCTGGCGGAATTTTCGCGCCAGCTCCAACATCGCCTCGTACCTGTCCTGCCTTATTGGCCTTACCCGGAAGCTGACTATGGCCGACCGTGACGTGCAAGATCCCCAGGCGCTGGGCCGAGCACAAGGGCTTGGACACGAGTTCCGTGACGTCAATGCGCTCCTGATCATGGCATCGGGTTTGGGCCTGCTGCTGCTGATTGGTCTGGCGCTGGTCACAGTCTACGGCCTGGCCGTCGTCTGGGCCGGCGGCGCCATGGTTCCGTCGTCAGCTGACAGCGACGCCATGCCGCCGCTGGCCCGCCAGGATTTTCAAGCCAACCAACATCTCATTCGCATGGCGATGGAACGACAACAGCGCGAACGCCTGGGATCCTACGGTTGGGTCGACCGTGCGGCAGGGACCGCGCGGATTCCGATCGAGCGGGCCATTCACATCCTCGCCGAGCGTGGCAGCCTGAAAGCTGCCGGCGCGGCGGCCGAGCCAACGGCGCCGGGCAAGGACGCGCCCCTGGAGAGGGCGCGCAATCCGAGGTCGTCGGCCGAGAAGTCGTCGGGTCAGAAGACGTCAACTGAAAAGACGCCGGGTCAGGAGGCGAGAGGATGAACGGAGGCGGTCGACTGGGCCTGGTGGCGGGGATGTGCCTCCTGACCACCGTCGTTTCCGTGCACGGCGGGCCACCGTTTCGCGCGACGGAAGTAAGCATCGAGCAAAAGCTCGATGCGCAGGTGCCGTTGGATCTGATGTTCCGCGACGAGCGGGGACGATCCGTGCGGCTCGGAGATCTGCTGGCCGGGCGGCCGGTGATCCTGAATCTTGTGTACTTCCAGTGTCCCATGCTCTGTAACATGGCCCTGGACGGACTAATCCGGTCGCTAAGGACGTTGTCTTTTACGGCGGGCGAGGAGTTCACCGTGATCACGGTCAGTTTCGACCCCACGGAGACTCCAGAGCTGGCGGCGGGCGCCAAGCGGACCGCCCTGACGCGGTATGGCCGTGCCGAGTCCGCGGATCAGTGGCATTTTCTGACAGGCGACGAACAGGCTATTGCACAGCTGACGGAGGCCGTCGGCTTTCATTACCGGTGGGATCCGGACACAGCGCAGTACGCTCACGCCGCAGGCCTAATAATCTTAACTCCGGAAGGTCGCACATCTCAGTACCTGCTCGGCGTCGAGTATCCGGCCCGCGATTTGCGTCTCAGCCTCGTCCAGGCTTCTCGCCATACGATCGGATCGGTAACGGACGACGTGCTCCTGCTGTGTTACCAGTATGACCCGCTGACGGGTCGCTACGGCCTGGTGATTCGTCGAGTTCTTCAACTGGGCGGAGTTGTGACCGTATTGGCATTGAGTGGAGCCATTGGCGGAATGCTCTGGCGGGAGCGCCGCAGGGAGCGGGCCGGGCAGCACGCTGCATCACCGCCGAGCCGAGCGGCGTCGGATCCGCCTGAGCCGGATGCGACGGCCCATTGAGTAGTTCCTGTCCCGTGTCGCACAAACAATCGTGATAGGTGCATCGTCGATGGACAAGAGTTTCCGGCTGTTTCCCGAGCAGGCATCCGATGCGGCCGAACGGCTGGACTCGCTGTATTTTTTTCTGGTTGGCACGACGGTGTTCTTTACGACGCTGATTTTTCTTCTGATCGTGTATTTTGCGCTGCGCTATCGGCGGGGGACTCGCGTGGATCGCAGGAATGCTCCCACGTTCCATCTGGGGCTTGAACTGGGTTGGACCTTCATTCCCCTGGTGATCACGATGATCAGCTTTGCCTGGGGAGCGAAGCTCTTTGTGCGATCCGTCCGCACGCCGCCAGACGCCATGCCCATCTTCGTGGTGGCGAAGCAATGGATGTGGAAGGTCCATTACACGGAGGGACGTCGCGAGATCAATCAGCTCCACGTACCGGTGGGGCGCCCGGTGGTCTTGCGCATGATCTCGGAGGACGTGATCCACAGTTTTTTTGTACCCGCGTTCCGGCTGAAGCAGGACGTTCTGCCGGGGCGTTATACGCATCTCTGGTTCCGGGCGACGAAACCGGGCATCTACCACCTGTTCTGTGCCGAATACTGTGGCACCAGCCACTCGCTCATGCGCGGCCAGGTCGTCGTGCAGACGCAGGAGGAGTATGCCGAGTGGCTGGCGGAAGAGCAGGTCGAGTCGCTCGCCGTCGCGGGGCATCGCCTGTTCGAGCGGTTGCGCTGTGACAGTTGCCATCAGGATGCTTCGTCGGATAAGGGACCCGCGCTTGCCGGTTTATTTGCCTCGCCGGTCAAATTGGAAAGCGGCCAGGAGGTGACACGCGACATGGCGTA
>JBFWYF010000956.1:0-3241 GCA_050186685.1 Pirellulaceae bacterium | reverse complement strand
CCCCCAGCAGCACGATCGATCCGGCGATGGGGACTTGAGACCGGAACCGGATCTCGGCGGCTTCCGCAGCGGAACTGCCGAGAAGCAGCGCGATAAACAGGGAAGGGATGCGCGAGTGCATGGGCGGATTCCTGAATCGGGGCTTATCCTCGGCGGAGGTTCGCGACGAGCGACATGACCTGATCGCCGGCCTGGACCGCCTGCGAGTTCAACTCGAACGATCGTTGGGTGGTGATCAGGTCAATCAGCTCCTGCACGGGTTCGACATTCGACGCCTCCAGGACGCCCGAGCGTAGTTTGCCTCGTCCCTGTTCGCCCGGATTGCCGAGCTGATTTGCTCCCGAGGCATCCGACTCCTTGAAGAGGTTTTCCCCCATCTTCTCCAGGCCTTCGGGATTGACGAAGGTGGCGATCTGGATCTGACCGACCGAGTTCTGCGTGGTCTGGCCTGGCTGCGTCACCAGCACCGTTCCGTCGTATTGGACCGAAGCCGAAATGGCATCCGGGGGGATCGTGATCGGTGGTTGCACGACACGCCCTGCGGTCGCGGAACCGAGCACCAGCGTGCCTTCGGCGTTGACCGAGAAGTTGCCGGTGCGGGTGTAGAGAAAGGTGCCCCCGTCGATGTCTTGTACTTGGAAGAAACCGGCACCTTCGATGGCGATGTCGAGCGGGTTGCCGGTCAGCTGCATGGCCCCCTGCTTGAAATCCGTCTGGATGCTCGAGACCCGCGTGCCGAGGCCGACGGAAGTCCCCGTGGCGGTACGCTGGGAGCTTTGCCCCAGGCCGGGCTGTACGTAGTGCCGATAGAACAGGTCCTCGAAATTGGCTCGCCCCTTCTTGAAACCGGTCGTGTTGATGTTCGCCAGGTTGTTGGCGATGACGTCCAGCTTCGTTTCCATGGCTTGCATGCCGGTCGCTGCGGTATAGAGGGCCTGGACAGTCATCCTGGTTCTCCTGAATCAGACTCGGGGATCAATCGGCAAGAGGAAGTAACGGGGAAATCCGTGACGCACATCCCGGGAGTTAGACTCGCAGTACGCGATTGACGAGGGCTCCGAGCAACTGGTCGTGATTCTGAATCATGCGGATATTGGCCTCGTAGGCACGCGATGTTTCGATCAGCTCCATCATTTCTTCCGCGGGTCGGACCGAGGATTGCTCGAGAAAGCCTTGAGCGACGCGGCGCTGGGCAGCCCCGACGTCCTGGACCGAACCACTGGCCGTGAACAAGTTCTCTCCATTCTTGACGAGTTCATCGAGAGCCGCGGGAGCGACGATGGCGAGCGGGATGTCATCGCCTCCCTGTTGAAAGGCGCCGTGGGGTGCGAACTGCCACGGAGCGGTCGGATTCAACCGAATGGGCTGGCGGCTGGCGTCCAGCACATCGTAACCCTGATCGTTTTGCAGGCGTCCATCGACGGTGAACAGGAAGTTGCCGGCGCGGGTCAGGAACTGCTGGCCGTCTTTCGCGACAACGAAGAATCCTTCGTCGCGAAGGGCAAGATCGGTCAGATTGCCGGTCTGCTGCAGTGTGCCACCACTGAAGTCCGTCTTTGTCTCGACGAAGCCCACGCCGCCTCCCAGGTCCGTGAGGGACTTGTCGCCCGGAACCGCCTTGCCGCGCTCGATTTCTTCCGCATGCCGTGCCTGGAAGATTGCGAACTCGCGCTTGAAGCCCGGCGTCGCGACGTTGGCCAGATTGTTTGACAGTACCTGCAGACGCTGGCTCTGAACGTGGGCACCGGCTGCGGAGAGATAGACGCCGTACGGCATGGGTTCCTTCCCTGAAACGTTTCGCTTCCTATGCGTGGGGAACCTGTTTGGCAATCAGTGTGCCAAGCGCGTTTGGCCGGGAACGAGACCGCCGCACTTCGGGCGTATCTATCGGGCTGGCCACGAGATAGCCTTCGCGGTGACGTAGGCGCCGCGCACCGGGGCCATGCGGCAGACACGGCTGCCAGCGGCAAGAACTGCCGACCGGATCAGCCGAAATCGCCGGTTGGAACGCGCGAGTCTGGCCGCACGGCGGCTACTGCTTCTTCTCGATCTTGGACCAGGTGTCTTTCAGCGTGACCGTGCGGTTGAAGACCAGTTTGCCGGCCGAAGCACTATCGGGGTCGACGCTGAAATAGCCGATCCGCTCAAACTGGAAATGGCTACCAGCGGCGGCGCCTTGCACGCTCGGCTCGACCCAGCAGTCGGAAAGGATCTCCAGCGAGTTGGGATTGAGATTGGCGCGCCAGTCCTGCCCGGCCGGCCCTTCATCGGGATCCGGTGTGGAGAATAAGTAATCGTACATCCGGATCTCGACGGGCAACGCATGGGGAGCCGAGACCCAGTGGATGGTCGACTTGACCTTGCGCCCGTCGGGTGAGTTCCCACCGCGCGTGGCGGGATCGTAGGTACACCGGATTTCGGTCACCTGCCCCTGACTGTCTTTGACCACGTCCCGGCAGGTGATGTAATATCCCCACCGCAGGCGCACCTCCTTGCCGGGTGACAGGCGGAAGTACTTGGGGGGCGGTACTTCGCGGAAATCGTCCTGTTCGATGTAGAGTTCCCGGGAAAAGGGCACTTGCCGCGTCCCCGCCGAAGGATCTTCGGGGTTGTTGACGGCCTCCAGCAGTTCGACCTGCCCCTCCGGCAGATTCTCGATAACGACCTTCAGCGGTCGCACGACGGCCATCACGCGCGGCGCGCGGCGATTGAGATCGTCGCGGAGACAGTGCTCCAGCAGCTGCATATCGGTGACGCCGTCAAACTTGGTAACGCCGATCCGATTACAGAACTCGCGGATGGCTTCCGGCGTGTAGCCTCGCCGGCGCAGGCCGCTGATCGTGGGCATCCGCGGATCGTCCCATCCCTGCACGCGTTTCTCCCGTACCAGCTCGAGCAGCCGGCGCTTGCTCATCACGGTGTACGTCAGATTGAGCCGCGCGAACTCGATCTGTTGCGGATGGTAGATACCCAGGTTTTCGCAGAACCAGTCGTACAGCGGTCGATGGTTCTCGAACTCGAGGGTACAGATCGAATGCGTGATTCCCTCGAGTGAATCGGATTGGCCGTGCGCGTAGTCGTACGTCGGGTAAATACACCACATGTTTCCGGTCCGATGGTGTTCGGCGCGCAGGATGCGATACATGACGGGGTCGCGCAAATTCAGGTTCGGAGCGGCCATGTCAATCTTGGCCCGCAGCGACCGGCTGCCATCCGGAAATTCACCTCGCCGCATCCGCTC
>JBFWYF010000955.1:0-3242 GCA_050186685.1 Pirellulaceae bacterium | reverse complement strand
GTTCGCCGCCGAGGGGGCCATCCATGCGGGTCTCAAGGCGCTGCAGGCGGGCAAAGTCCGCTATCTGGGTTTCACAGGTCATAAGGACCCTTCGATCCATTTAGCGATGCTCAACAAGCCGTGCGCCTGGAGCGCCGTCCAGATGCCCTTGAACGTCATGGACGTCCACTATCGCAGTTTCCAGAAGCAGGTATTGCCGGAGCTGAATCGCCGAGGGATTGCGGTGCTGGGCATGAAGAGTCTCGGCGGCAACGGGTCGATCGTGACGAAAGCGGGTATTCCGGTCGAGGACGCTATTCGCTACGTACTGTCCTTGCCGATCACGACCCTGGTAAGCGGCATCGACTCGGAACAGGTGCTCGACCAGAACTTGAAAATCGTCCGCGCCTTCCAGCCACTCGATCACGCGGCCCGGCAGGCCATTGAGCAGCGGACGTTCGCCATGGCGGGCGATGGCCGATTCGAGCTGTTCAAGTCGTCTAAGGCGTTCGACGGGCCCGTCCATCGCCGTCAGCACGGCTTCGATCCTCAAGCCGCGGGCTGAGCAAGCGGATAATCGACGCTCCAGTGTGGCACGAAGCTCCGCCGTCGTGGTTTCTTTTCTCTGCGGCGCCCCTTACCATGGCGGAATCGCGGAGTACGTTCAATCGGCGAGCCGACCGACGAGTCGACGGCGGCGGAGCGTCGTGCCACACGGGTGAAGTCTTAACGAACCGGATTGCTCATGAACGACTTGGAAATGAACCGACGTCAGGCCCTCGTCGCCGCGGGCTTGGGCACTCTTTCGCTCGGCATGCCGGGGATCGTGCTGGGTAGCGACAAGCTCGACGCGAGCGGCAAGGCGGTGGCCGCAGAGAAGTCCTGCATCTTTGTGCTGTTGTGCGGCGGGCCGAGCCATGTCGATACCTGGGACATGAAACCCGAGGCGCCGGACACGATCCGCGGGCCATACCAGCCCATCGCCACGCGAGTGCCCGGGATGCGCATTAACGAGATGCATACGGGGCTCGCGAAGTTAGCAGACCAGTTCACGCTTATCAATTCGATGACGCACCCAGGCGCCATCAGCAATCACTTCGATGCGATGCACAACCTGCTCAGTGGCCAGTCCGAGAAGCGCGTGCAGCAGGGAGTGAGCGACGATCAACCATACCTGGGCTCGTTCGTGGCCAAGCACCGGCCGAGCCAGCGCAACATTGTCTCCAATGCGTGGCTGATCAAGTGTGTCGGGCCACCCGTCTTTTGCGCACCGAACATCGGCATTGGAGGCTATCTCGGCTCGGCCTACGCGCCGGTCTTTATCGGGTCGGCTCAGAATCATCCGGCCATGGACGACTTCAAACCACCGGAGATCTATGATCTGGGCGCGCCCGACCGTATCGCTCAGCGCCGCAAGTTGCTTGGGAACATCGAAAGCAGTGCACTGGCCAAAGACGCTCGGGGACTCGACTGGGCGGACTTGCGCGAGAAGGGCTACGAAGCCATGACGCGCCCGGAGGGTCGGGAGGCCTTTAACTTGAGCCGCGAACCGGCGAAGGTGCGCGACCGCTACGGACGCCACCCGCTGGGGCAGAACCTGCTGCTCGCCCGGCGCATGGTCGAGGCGGGCGTGCGGTTCGTCACCGTGAACGGCTGGACGGGCCAGGCACCGCACGACACGGCGGGACCGCCCAGCAGCAGTTGGGATATGCACGGCGGAAACATGGGCATGGGGAACGCCTTTGGCGATGGATCGTACGGCATGGGATTCTGCTTGCCGCGTCTAGACCAGGCGCTCGCCGCGCTACTGAGCGACCTCAAGGACCGCGGCATGCTGAAAAACACCCTGGTCGTCGTCACCGGGGAATTTGGCCGGACGCCGACGATACTCACTCAGCAGCCGCCGGGCCGCCAGCATTGGCCCAAGTGTTTTTCGGCCATTCTGGCGGGTGCAGGTATTGCCGGCGGCCATGTGTACGGCAAATCGAACAAGCACGCGGAGTATCCCACGAGCAATCCGGTTCGCCCCGAGGAGCTGGCGGCGACGATCTACCACGCGCTCGACATTCCGCTCAACGGGCCCCAGAACAACAGCGGTATTTCGCGCCCGATTACGACAGGCAAGCCCGTGATGGAATTGTTTGGCTAAGCGTCCTACACCGCCGCGCGGGACGGTGTCGCTGCCGACGGATTCCCTCTGCTCAGCGCGCCGTGTACGGATGACTTCGGCGACAACGGACCGTCCATTCGCGAACATCGGGTGGGCCTCGTTCCAGCGGACGATGCCGGCCGGGAAGCGTCTTGAAAACTCGGTCACGGGCATCGCTTCATCGCAGTAGCTCCGCGGCCGCTTGTCGCAGATTATCGAGTCCCAGGAGTGTCTGCGGACTATAAACGGCCGTTCCGGCGTCCGCTTCGTCCTGCATTCGCACGGACGCGGACAGCGGCACGTATCGGTCGATGAATACCTGCATCTGGCTGGGGGTCCAGCCCTGTCGCTCGCGAACCAGCTGCAAATATTCGATCAACTGTTCCGCGGCGCGGTAGGCTTTCAGGCGAGCGGAGTGGCGAATGACGGCTTTACCTTCCGGCGTCCTGTCAAAGATGAATAGCCCGAGCTGGTCGGCGCGCCGGAGGGCGTTGCCGGTCTTGTCGACCGTCTGCCAGGGAACCAAGCCCGTGGCGCCATTCCGCCACGCATCCACGGCCCACGCCTGCGTCTGCCGGTTGCTCTCGTCGATCGGATTGGACGTGCCGTAGACCCAGACTTTCAGACTTTCCCGCTCTGCGCGGTCGGCCACCAGGCGACGGTAATGTTGAAACGCCCACGATGAGACGACCCACAGGTCTCGCCGTCCCCGCAGCTGACCACGGCAAAACTCCGGTCGTGAAATATCAATCCGATAGTCCACGTGGACGTCGTCGACCCCTTGTCGCCCCCGATCGGTCAGCTCGCCGAAAAACTGAAGCGCGCGGTAGTCCCAGTAGGACGAAGGTTCGTCCAGGACCCAGGGAGCCTTCGTGGGCTCGGCGAGCGATCCTTTGTTGTTGAAGTAGACCTGGAATCCGGTATCGGTCCAGCCCTTCGTGCGTGCGAGTCGGGCAAAGTCGCTCAGCACATTGGCATACGTGTCGGCGTAAACGGGAGTGTCCGCGAAGGCTCGATACGCATCGGGATCACCGTTGAAGTAGGCCCGACAGTTGAGCGGCCAACTCTCATGAAAAGTCAAGTAGAACCCGGGTGCGGAGATGGGGCCTCGATG
>JBFWYF010000954.1:0-3249 GCA_050186685.1 Pirellulaceae bacterium | reverse complement strand
CGGTCCGCACGTTCTCGACACTGCATCCTCCGGCGCCGCCGGCCGGTTCCTTGCGATTGGTCGTAGTACACGACCGGTGGCTGCATGGACTGCTCTTTGGCGCGTTGGCACTCGTGGGCCTGGTGTTTGCCGGACGGCCGCTGGGCGGCAAACTGATCGTGCTGGGGTTGGCCTTGACCGCGGTCCTGTTGATCGGAGTGTTCTTTCCGACTCTGGCGGCGCGGATTCTGGATGGCACGCTCGTCGCCGCGGCGGTCCTGATCTTGTTATTGTGGCTGCTGGGTTCGGCTTACCGCCTTTCGCGTCGGGCATCGCGACCGGCGGTCGGAGCATCTCGGTCGCCCTTCGCAGGCCCCGAGGAAGACTTCCGGGCGTCGACCTTGGCCAGTACGCCCCTCGACTCGCCCCCGGCCGACGACGTGACGGGCACCATGGATATTGAGATCGTGGATTCCGATAACGAGGCTGAGCCTCCGGCCGAACCGGATCGCCGGAACCAAGAAGGAGGTGGTGGCCATGACTAGCCGAATGGTCCCGCAGCGATCGACGACGAAAGCCGCCTGGGTGGGTGGCCTGCTGCTCACGCTGGGACTCTTGCCTGGCGTGGTGGCGGCCGAGCGGCCCGCGGCAGCACTCCCAGCGGATACCGTTCGGGAGATTTACGTTCCGCAGGACGAGCTCCCCCTGTTGCTGGACGGCAATAGCCAACGCGTATTTCTGTCGCGCGCGGAGTACGAAGAGCTGGCTGCTCGGGCGAGCCAGGTTGCCGAGGACGAGAAGCTGCCGAAAGCCCAGGTGTTGGTGGCCGCCGATTACACGATGGAAGTGGATCGCGACGTGGTATGGATTCGCGGAACGGTGCAGTTGGAGCTATTGCGCGACGACTTGACGGGTCTCCGCTTTCCACTCGGCGGGCTCCGGTTGCGGAGCGCCGTGCTCGACGATAAGCCGGCGGCCATTGGTCGGGCGGAAGATGGCATGCCAGTCTTGTTCGTCCGCGGCCGCGGGAAACACGAACTGGAATTGGAACTGCTGTCGAATGTCGAGACGACAGCCGCTCAGCAGGCGCTGTCGTTTCAACTGCCGACACCACCCGCCACGCGCTGGCAACTGGCGGTACCCGGCAACGTGGAGGTGCGGCATGGCGTCGCCGTAATACGCCGGACGTTCGACGGCGCTGCGGGAGTCACTCGCTTCGAGCTCGTGCCGCAGCGCACGCCCACGACGATCATTCTGTCGCTCAATAACCGCACTCAGATGCAAGATCGGGTCGTGCTGGCCCGCGCCGTCCAGATTGACGAGTTGACGCAGGCCTACGAACGGCTCCACGCGACATTGTCCTTGACCATCGCCCACGGCGCCGTGGAAACGTTCCAGTTCGCCGTGCCGTCGGACTTGAGCATCCTGAACGTCGAGACACCCCTGATGGCGAAGTGGGCCATGCAGACTGCAGATGACGGCACGCGCACGTTAGAGATTCAGCTGCGCGAGCCGACAACGGACACCGTCGTCGTCCAGGTCGTGGGCGAGCGCACGCCGCCACGCAATGGCGAATGGACGTTTCCGAACATCCGGACGCGCGCTGTCGAAACGCAAGTGTCGGTGACGGGCTTGGTCGCGGATGAGCGATTGGTGGCCGAGTCGTTGACGCCCGCCGGACTGATTCCGATTGATGTCAACGTACTCCAGTCGGCGCTGCCCGCCAGCGTAGTCGACATGGATCCGTCGCGACCTCGGCTTCGTTCGGTGGCCGCTTATTACGCCCCCCAGTTGGATTTCTCGTTGCAAGGCCGCTTTCGCCCCCGCGAAGCACGGCTGGAGGCCACCTCGAATCTGCTGGTCACGCTGTCGGATGAACGCCTGTCGCTACGTGCCGGGTTCGCGATCCTGCCCCGAGTCGACAAGTTGTTTGCGGTCGAGCTGTCGTTGCCGATGGATTGGCAGGTGAGTGAAGTGACGGGGCCCGAATCGGCCAGACTGAATTACCACGCTCGCGCGGCGAGCGACGGTACACAGCGTGTGCGAGTCGCTATTCCGCAGGGAACTCCGGTCGGGGCATACTATCCGTTTTTCCTGACGGCGGTACGAACGCCACCTGGTTGGCTGAGCGACTGGTCCGAAATGTCGATCGAGTATCCCCGCGCTTTGGTGGCGGAAGCTGGCCAGGACAGGGGTGCCATCGCGATCCAGGCCACCGATGATCTCGCGGTACGGCCGCAACAGCTAAGCGGGCTGACACCCCTCGATGAGACGGAAAAGGCGGAGTTCGGGTGGGGCGACACCCCTACCAGCCTGGCTTACCGCTACGACGCTCAGCCGTATGGGGCCACGTTGATCGTGCAGCGCATTTCGCCCCGCCTGACGGCGAGGACGTTCAGCTTCCTGCGCGTGGAGCCGGAAGGGTTGCAGGCTCATTACGAGTTGAACTATCACGCAGAGCAGGCGCGGGCCCGCCGGTTATCGTTTCACTTGCCGGATGAGACACCGGCCAGTGTGGCTATCCGCGGCCTGAACGTCGCCGTGAAGGAGTATCGAAGCGAACTGGTCGATGGGCAGCGGCGCTGGACGGCCGACCTGGCAGATCCGCAAGCGGGGGACCTGCGCCTGGCGGTCGACTTCAGCCAGCCGCTCCCGTCCGAATCTCCGCAGGGGCTGGCGCTGCCGCTGGTCCGGGTCGATGACGTCGTCTACCAGTCGGGGACGGTGGCCGTCGAGGGGAGCGAAGAGTTCGATCTGCGGGTTACTACCGCTGCCCGGGCGATCGACGTCGGTGAACTCGTCGATGCGGAGTATCAGGTCGGTAAGCGATTGTTAGGTGTTTTCGGCGTACTCGGCACCCCAGTGCCGGTTACTGTCGATGTCATCCGCCGGCCCGAATACGGCTTGCCGGCGGCCATTGTCGAGCGAGCAGAACTCGTGTCGTTGGTGTCGGGCGAAGGTAAGTTGCAGACATCGGCTCGTTACCTGCTGCGCTCGAAGGCGCAGTTTCTGGAGGTCGGGCTGCCCGCGGGGGCGACGCTGTGGACGATGACCGTGGACGGACAGTCTGCCGCCCCGCAGCGGGAAAGAGACCGCCTGCTGCTGAGTCTGCGGCCCGTTGGTCCCGCCGTCCTGCGCGATGTCACGGTTGTCTACGAGTCGCCCGCAACGGCGTGGCATTTTGCCGGGAAGCTGCAGGCGACGGCCCCTCAGTTGATCCTGCGCGAGACGTCCTCAACGCTGCAGACCGTGCCGACCGCGGACCTGAAG
>JBFWYF010000953.1:0-3257 GCA_050186685.1 Pirellulaceae bacterium | reverse complement strand
AACGCAAAGTACCGGATGGGAACTCCGATCGCCTCCTGCAGGTCGTGCCGAGAACCTTCGATTTCATCGCGGAGCTCGTCCCGATCTTGGACACGTCCCAGATCGCGGTGCGACCGCGTATGGGCTCCGATTTCAACTCCTTGGGACGCGAGCCAGCGCAGTTCCTTCACGGTGTTCACCGGCAGCGGCTCACCGCGCTCGACATCATGGGGGAACGGGCGCCCGCGCAACACGAACTGGGAAGCCACGAAGTAGGTGACAGGCAGCTTCCGCTCGCACAACCACGGCAGCGCGCGCTCGCAATTCTCCGCGTAACCATCGTCGAAGGTGAGGCACGCCGCAGGTCGGTAGCTTGCCCGCTTCTCCATCCGGCACTGGGCTTCGGCGAGTGAAATGACCTCGAAATGTCGGGCCAGCCACGTGACCTGACGCTCGAAATCCCAGTGGGAGACCGTCCAGGGATTCGGAGTGTGGTCCGCGACTCGATGGTAGAATAGGACCGCGATGGGACAGAGGCCTCGGCGGGCTGCGAGGGACATCGCGAAGCGCCGGCCCAGGAGCGTCCCGTAATAGTATGCCGGCAGCAGCATCTTGCGCAAATCGCTCGTGCTGATCATCACGTCCCTCCCGCTCATGGACCGCTCGTCAGCGAGATGCCCGATCGGACGAGTTGCCTGACCGTTGCTCCCACCAGCCAGATGCCGTGCCGGATCTGGGCCCCGGCCCGGGGAGGCACAATCTGGATGTGATGCGTCGGATCGGGCACGGCTCGAAAATGGGGCTTGTACGGTTCGTCACCTCGCAGGAAATCAAAGCCTGTCCGGCCGAGTCGAATGGCGTCGCGAATTAACAGGCCCGTCAGGATGCGACCCGGCGATTCGTCGGCCAAGGCGGGCTCGATACCTCCCTGATAGGCGAAGCTCGTGGACGGCGTCACGAAATGCAGGTCGGAAGCCGCCGGTTTCCCATCCAGTTCCAGCACACTCACCTGCACGCGTCCCAGTTTGTGGAGCAACTCGACCGCCTCTTCGAGAAAGCGCCGAAAGCGGGAGCTCCCAAACACACCGGCCAGCCCTTGCGACTGCCAGCGGCGCGTGTGCAGGTCAACGAGGATCGACATGTCCCTGCGCAACTCGTCCTGAGTGACGGCGACGCGCCACGCGGCGTGTCTGGAATCGTCGAGTCGCCGCAGACCGCGCTGGACCTGCTTGCGATGCGACTTCGACAGACTAGCGAGGTACTCCGGCCACGTCGCAGGCAAAGGAATCCGCCAGCACGAGGGCGCGGGTTGCCGTTGTACGTGGCAACCCGCGGCAACGCATTCCTCAACGAGGGCCGCCGCAATCGTGTCGGATGCCGGCACGCATTCCCACGAAATGGCGTCCCACTCGAATCCGTCGCCGACCGCATGCCCGTCGGCGAGCCAAGCGGCCAGATGGCGAGTCACCTCCGCGGCGTGCCCGGCGCGGCAAAGTACGAACAGGTAATCGCTGCACACTTCGCCCGACCCCAGCGTTTTCAGTACGCGGCCGCGTGCGGCCGAACAGGCGAGGTACCAGGGCGCCGCACCGATCAGGTTTCCGGATGGATCCCGGACCGCCAGCACGCAGAGCTGCTGACCTGCTCCGTAGTGGTGCCACCAGGTGGTCAGCCATTCCCACGACGCAAATGGATTCTCGCGGGCGATCTCCGCCCAGGGGGCCGCCAATCCCTCCCACTGCTCCAGTGATGTAACGCGGGCAATCGTCATGAGGTTGCGGGAGCCAGGTCCGACGGAAAGCGGGCCGCCGGAGTCCGGCGGAAAATCCTTACCGCCGCGTCGGTCGACCGTCCGGTCCCGTGCGCGGTGCGTACGACAACTCTCCGTCACATTCCGCCAAATGCAAACCGCGCCAACCTTCTCGCCGCGCCTCCGCGTTCTCTGCCGGAACTTGCCCGGAGCGACCGTTCCAGGCGTCACAGTCGTTCCGGGGTGGGGCGCCCGCAGAGGCCGCAGAGGCCGCGGTGCACACCCCTCCCCCTCAGCGCCCTCGGCGTACTCTGCGGGACCTTGCCTCCCCCGCGGGCGGCGTCGTCATTAAGATGAGGGCCAGCCATATCGCCGGACATCCATGATTCCTGGGAATCGACTCATGCCGCTCGCCGCCCGCTTCGCGTTGTTCCTTGTCCCCGTGTTCCTGTTCGCCATCCCGGCAGCAGGCGAAGCCGAGCATTGGCCCGAGTTGCGCGGTACCGCAGCCCGCGGAATGGCTCCGGGCAAGCTGCCGCTCGAGTGGAGCGAATCCCGCGGAGTGAAATGGAAGACCCCGATCCACGGAAAGGCCTGGGCTTCGCCCGTCATCTGGGACCGCCAGATCTGGCTCACCACCGCGCCTCCGGATGGCAAGCAGTTGTACGCGATCGCCGTCAACGGGGATTCCGGCCAGATCGAACACGATATAAAGGTGTTCGATAACCCGTTCCCGCAGTACTGTATCGATCGGAACAGTTACGCTTCGAGCACGCCGGTGATTGAAGCGGGACGCGTGTATGTTCATTTCGGAGCACACGGCACTGCCTGCATCGACACGGCGTCTGGCAAGGTTCTCTGGTCGCGTCGCGATCTCCCCTGTTTTCATCATCGCGGCCCCGCCTCGTCGCCCATCCTGTTCGAAAACCTGCTCATCCTGACATTCGACGGGTTTGACCTCCAGTATCTTGTCGCCCTCGACAAGCGGACAGGCCAGACGGTCTGGAAGACGGATCGGAACATCGAGTACGGAAGCGACAACGGAGACATCAAGAAGGGCTACGGTACACCGACCGTCATCCATGTCGGGGACTCGTACCAGCTGGTCAGCCCGAGTGCTGGTGCGGCGATGGCCTATGACCCTCGGACAGGTGTGGAGTTATGGCGCGTCAAGGCAGGGGGCATGAACGTGTCAGCTCGACCGGTATTTGGCCATGGATTGGTGTTTCTGACGACCGCGGATGGCGGTTTTGTTCAGTATGCCGTGGATCCGGCGGGGCGAGGCGACGTGACGGCAAGCCACGTGGTGTGGAAGAACACCAAGGGCGTGCCGAAGCATTCCTCGCCGCTGTTAGTCGACGACTTGATTCTGATGGCCAATGAGCAAGGCATCATGACGTGTCTGGATGCCCGCACAGGGAAGGACCATTGGCAGCGGCGCGTGGGGGGCAGCTTTACGGCGTCGCCGCTCCACGCCCAGGGACGCGTGTATTTCTTCGACGAGGAAGGGCAGACGCTGGTCGTGTCA
>JBFWYF010000952.1:0-3262 GCA_050186685.1 Pirellulaceae bacterium | reverse complement strand
GCATGATTGTGTTCGTAGTTCCGCTCCCAGTACGTCTCATAGTCCCGTTCGCCCGCCAGCTGAGCCCACCGCTCGTAAAGCGACTGCCGCGGTTCGGGAATCGCCGACTGCGGGGTGGGCGCTTCCTGAGATTCACTCGCCGGAAGCGGAACCGTGGGCGCTGGTCCGGACCTCGACGGTTCCCCGTCGGCGTCGCGGGCCGCTCGCGCCCGGGCCTTCTCAGCCAGTTCGACTTCCAGGTCCAGGAGTCCCAGAAAATGTTCCGAGGCGAGGTCGATGAACTCCACCCGTACCTGGTTGTCCAGCGCCCATCGAATCGCCTGGTACTCGGGACTGTATCGGGCGAGCGGATAGACGAGCGTACGGATGGGTAACCCGTCGGTATAGGCGAGAATCGCGATCGGCGGCCTGGTGGCCTGCCGCGCCATGTCGGGGATCAAGGGCGTGGCATCGTCGAGCCCTTCAATCAGGACGACCTCCGGCCGGATCGACTCGAGGCAGGCACGCAGCTGCCAGGCGCCCATCGGCGACAGGTGCCGCACGCCAAAGACATGAATCTGCCAGCTCACGCATTGTGCTCCGCACAGGCCGTAAACAACGGCCGCCAGTCCGCACCACGCTTCTTCAGCACATTCGACAGGTACTCCTGCCAGACGATGCGGTCCTTTTCTTCGTCCTTGACAATCGAACCCTGCAAGCCCGCCGCCAGATCGTGAGCGGTGATCTCGCCGGTCCCAAAGCTGCCCGCCAGTGCCATGCTGTTGGCGAGCACGGAGATCGCTTCGGCCGTGGAGAGTACGCCGGACGGTGTCTTGATCTTGTTCTTCCCATCCAGAGTCTGACCCAGCCGCAGTTCGCGGAAAATGGTGACAACCTTCTCGATGGCGTCGTCTGCGGGAATCTCCGCCGCGAGCTCCAGGTTACCCGCCAGTTCGCGGACGCGCCGGCGTACAATGTCGACTTCTGTCTCCAACGTCCCTGGCGTCGGCAGGACGACGATATTGAAGCGGCGTTTCAGCGCCGCGGACATGTCGTTCACGCCGCGATCGCGCGTATTGGCGGTGGCGATGACGGAAAAGCCTTTGCGAGCAGGGACCTCGGTCAGCAGCTCCGGAACCGAGAGCCGTTTTTCCGATAAGAGCGAGATCAGCGCATCTTGCACCTCGGAAGCACATCGCGTGATTTCCTCAAATCGCGCCAGCGTACCCGATTCCATGGCCCGAAAAATCGGACTCTTGATCAGCGCTTCGGAACTCGGGCCGTGCGCGATCAGCATCGCGTAGTTCCAGGTGTAGCGAATCTGCTCCTCCGTCGTTCCGGCCGTTCCCTGGACGACTTTGGTCGAGTCGCCGTGAATGGCGGCCGCCAAATGCTCGGACAGCCAGGATTTGGCGGTTCCCGGTTCCCCGATCAGCAGCAGCGAGCGGTCGGTGACGAGCGTCGAAATGGCGATCTCGACAAGCCGCGGATGGCCGATGTACTTGGGTCGGATCTCCATCTTCCCTGCTTTGCCGCCACAGATATAGGTATGTACGGCACGAGCCGACATTCGCCAGCCAGGCGGTCGCGGATGTTTGTCCTCGGCGATCAGCGCTTCGAGTTCCTCCGCATAGAGCGACTCGGCGGTCGCACGCAGGATGTTTGCCGGTCCATTGGTCTCGGCGGCCAACGCGCTGGCTGCGGTTTGCTTTTTTGCCATGGCACTTCCGTTCACGGGCTTGGGATACCAGTCCCGGTCTTCAGTTCGTTGACGTACTCCCAGAGCAGATCCGCCACCTTGTCGGGTAGTGCGGGGAGCAGCTTTTCCAGCCTGGGTACAGCCTCCTTGGGCAACTGCGGAATCAATTCGCCGATCCAGTGGAGGCCATAGGCCTGGTTCCCTTGGGCAAACTTCTCGAGCGCGGCGATCGTCGCATCGGTCGCATCCGGGTGCTGGATGCGGACCATCGTCTCCAGGATCCACGAGCATTCCCAGAGATCGCTGGGTTTCTTGAGCCGCTCTTCCAGAACGCGGGCGAGTAGCTCCCGAACGTCGCTATGATCGGGCCGCGCCAGAGCCAGCACCAGTTCGAGCGGGCCGGCCGAACGACCCGGTCGCGACAGGACCAAGTCGCCTTGCTGACGACACTCGAGCACGGCCAAATCCAGCCACCGCGGATCGAGCTGTGCCAGGTTAATCTCGCCGTCACTGCCTGACGGCGATTCGAAGCGTCTCCGTCGGTAACTCTGCCGCAGCGCGGCGATGATCGCTTCCCGCCTGGCAGCGGCCGGATCGCGTTTCCTTTTCTTCGTGTCGACCTTGGCGGTCATATAAGGGCTGAAGGCATCAAAGGTATCGGCCGCCGTCCAGACCCGGCAGGCGGCGACGAATGCCAGGGCCAGTTCGTCGGCTTCCAGCGAAGCATGCGCAACGGCAAGCGCCGTCTGGGCTGGCGGTGGACCGTTTCCCATGAGTTGGACGAGCCGCTGCAGAACATCCTTGCCGCCCGGCTCGCCGGGGATCGGACGAAGCGTGTCACGGACGGCAAAGCACTTCAGCAGGAAGGCTTCGACCGACGAGTTCGATTTGCCGACCAGACACTCCAGAAGCGAGAGCATCCGCTCGACCTGCTTGCCCGCGACCTTTTTGTCTTTGTCCTTACACGCCAGCAGCTGCGTCAACTGAGCATCGGCTTGGGTGAGCACCGATTGCAGCAGTTGGGGATGCGTGCTCTCACGAATGGGGATCGCAGCGAAACTGAGATCGCTGCCGTGGAGGGCTGCTTCGAGCGCTGCAATCGCTTCGCTTTCCGGGCGTCGGGCCAGGGCCTTCAAGGCGGCCTGTCGCACCTCCTTGGCCTTGGCCCGGACCTGCTCGAGCAAGTAGCTCAACGGCTGCAGAAATGCATGCAGCTCCTGGGGCCATGTCCCCAAGCACTCGATCGCGGTGACTTTGACTTCCTTGGAGCCGCTGTCCAGTGCCGCTTTCACCAGGGGCCCGGTCGCTGCCGGATCGATGTGATGCATCAACGCCAGCCGCCGAGGGTGCCCTCCCCTTCCCTGAATGTCGATGGTGGCGCGGAGATCGGGCCAGATCGCCTTGCCGTACAGAGGCAGCACTTTGTCCGCGACAAAGTCGGCGATTTCCGCATAGGAATCGTCCAGCGCGGCAAGGGATGGTTTAATCAGCCGCAGGTCGTTGAATACACCCCGCTCCCATGCGTTGCGGATGACCTCCAGCCGGCCGGACCCCGTCTTCGTCAGCGCCTCCAAGAGAGGTTTC
>JBFWYF010000951.1:0-3262 GCA_050186685.1 Pirellulaceae bacterium | reverse complement strand
GCTGGCCAGCAGTTCCGGCGTAGGGGTTCGTAGCGTGGTTTCGAGCGCGTGGATCTGAGCTTCGAGACGCGCACGCCGACGCTGCTGATCGGGTGTATATAACTCGAGCAAGGGAGCTTCATCACGCCGGTCCGCGTCTTCCGTATTGTTCAAGATCGCCAGAAACTGGAAGAACTCACGCTGTGAAATCGGGTCGTACTTGTGAGTATGGCACTGGGCACAGGCCATCGAAGTGCCCATCCACACCGCCCAGGTCGTATTCACTCGGTCGACAACCGCGACATTTCGGAACTCCTCGTCATTCGTACCGCCTTCGCTGTTGGTCAAGGTGTTGCGATGAAAGGCCGTCGCGATCCGCTGCTCCTCCGTGGGGTCAGGCAGCAGGTCACCTGCGATCTGTTCCAGGGTGAACTGATCGAAGGGCTTATTGGCGTTGAACGATCGAATGACGTAGTCGCGGAACGCCCAGATGGTCCGGGGTGGATCGTCGGCGTATCCCGCCGAATCGGCATAACGGGCCAGGTCCAGCCACATGCGACCCCAGTGCTCGCCGAATGCCTCTTTCTCGAGCAGCCGGTCGACGAATCGGACGTAGGCCCCCGGCTGCTTGTCCTCGATGAACCGATCGACCTCCTCCACCGTCGGCGGCAAGCCGGTCAAGTCGAGCGCCACGCGCCGGGCCAATGCGTACCGATCGGCTTCCGGCGAGGGACCGAGCCCCTCGGCCTCGAGTCGGTGGAGAATAAAGTAGTCCAGGGGAGTCCGAGGCCAGGCTGTCTGGCGGACGAAGGGCGGAGCGTGGCGGACCGGTTTGCTATAGGACCAATGGACAGCGTAATGAGCTCCCTGGCGAATCCACTCCGTCAGCAGCTCCATCTCCCGAACCGAAAGGTGCTGTCCGGTCTCGGGAGGCGGCATGACTTCGCCTGGATCCTGTGACCGGACGCGGCGGATCAGCTCGCTCGCTTCGGGTTGCCCGGGCACAATGGCTCCCTGACCCGAGCCCAGGTCGGCGGTCGCACCGGTGAGCGTGTCCAGACGGAGGCCGTCGACGCCACCCTTGCGCTCCTTTTCATCCGGTCCGTGACACTTGAGGCAGGCGTTCGAGAGAATTGGGCGAATGTCTCGATTGAAGTCCACGGGCGCGGCCTGAGACACGGCGAACCCGATCGCCGGCAGGCCGCAGCACACAAGCACATACACGGGGAATCTTGCGGACATATCGCTCTCCAGCCTGGCAGGATCAGCTATGGCCGCTTCCACTTCCCAAGTTTCGCGCTGGGACAGTTCGCTTAACGCGTAGCCCAGGCGAAGATGGAGTCTCATTGCGCCTCGCATCCGGAGCCGACTGAAGTGGAGACGGACGCCCTCAGTTTAGCCACGGGCGACGGGGGTTACACCCCCAAGCCATCGAACCAGGAGGCCATCCTCGAGCGAAATCAAGCTGGACTGGCCGCCGGCGCCGGCACGGCCAGCAACAGTGCTTGGGCGGCGAGGTGCCGTAGCGACCGAGCGATTGCCGTCGTCGTATCGGCCCCATTGCCGCTCGACTGGATCGCCCGTTCGATCTGGTTGATCGTGCGCGTACCGTCGAGCTGCCGGAGAATCTCGCGATCCCACGGTTCGAGCCGTATTGCGACGTGCCGCAGATTCGTAACGAGCGGCTGCTGCTGCGCTTGATGTCGGGCAAGTGGAGAGGCCTGCGGCCGCTCGCTCACGCCACTGGAACAGGGAGTCGGCAGGACGCTCAGTTCAATGGTCCCTAGTGCAAAGCAGCGGACCAGGTTGTCCCGCCAGGGCTCGGGCCATCCGACGGCAGGAGACGGCGCCGGCTGGCTGGATCCGGCCTGCCCGGTCAACCATTCCCACGATCGGGACTCCGGCCACGCCTCCGCCAACTGTTCCAAGAGCCGCAGCAGTCGTGGCTCATCGGCAGTGATCGATCGTCCATTGGCAGCTACCCAGGTGGTGCCGCCCGTGGCGGGCGACAACTGCCGGCGGAGGTGTGCGGAAAGATGGAGGCCGGTGAAGTCCAGCGTCGGGAAGTCACTTAGCACCCGGTCCGCGTGGCAGAACAGACTACGCCGAGTACTGCGGAACTCGACGAAATCGTGGAACTGTTCGTACATGAGAGCGCCCCCGCGGAAGTCGGCGGCCGATGCGGCGACATCGTCGCACCCCGCGGGCGCGCCCAGCGCCGTCAGTGCCGCACGGAGCTGTACATCGCCCGGCGCCAGCGCCCCCGGCCACATGGTGCCGGGTTCGGCATCGCCCAAGTACTGCAGCCCCTGCTGACCGGCGCGCGCCGCCACGTCCCGCAAATAAAACGGCTCGTTGACGGCATTCAAGTATGCGTGAAACAGGTAGGCGTCCGAGTGTCGTCGCGCGGCTTCCAGTTCCGTGCGGAACCAGCCGCTGAAGATCCCTTCTGCGGGAAGCGTAGCGAGCAGCAGTTCCACGGTCTGGCGTGCGGCCCGGACGCGCGCGGCGGGATCCGACAGGTGACGCGCGGCGAGCCCGATCGCATCTCGGACGATCGCCTGCATGTGCCAGCCGGGGTACGTATTGTAGTTCACGCAGGCCAGTCCTCGTGGTGCCAGCCATTCGCGGCATACGGCGAGAATGCGGGAACGCACGGCCTCCGTGGTCCAGGAAAAGACTCCGTGACAGATGATGTAATCGAACGGCTCGGCAGATGGTTCGAAATCGAGCAGGTCGCGCGCGGCGAATTGGATGTTGGTCAGCTTCGCCGCTCGAGCCCCCTGTTCCGCCAGGGCGATCTGCTGCGGCGAGAGATCCACACCGACGAACTGGCTGTCCGGCAAGGTGGCGGCCATCGGCAGCAGGTTGCCACCTGCACCGCAGCCGAGCTCGAGCACGCGGCACGACGCAGGCGGCGCGGTCGCGAGCCCGCGGAGCTGGGCCATCGTGGCCAGCCTCGCAGGATGCGACGCGGTATGGGGCAAGCTAGGAAAAGCCACCTCATCATAGATGCTGATCGTCGCCACGCTTCCACTCTTCCTGCCGGCGTGGAGGACCGGCGGACTTCAGCCGAACTGTTCCGCGGCCATGCCGGCCTGGTCATCTTCGCTGCTGATCTCGCCGCGCAAGACCTTCGTCAGCGCGCTTTGCCGCTAGTCGATCATGCCGCCGCGCAGCGCTGCCTGCCGTATTTGCTGCACGGGTGCCGAGTGAGCGATCAGCTGCCGGATCGGCAGGCTGGCGCTCATCAACTCGAATACGCCCGTCCGGCCCGCATAGC
>JBFWYF010000950.1:0-3272 GCA_050186685.1 Pirellulaceae bacterium | reverse complement strand
AGCCGGACGGGAAAGTCGACTTGGTTCCTGGATACGCCGTCACCGGTCCGGTCGACATCGTGGGGGCGGGCGACGCGGCGAGCAGCGGCATGGTGTGCGGCCTGCTGACGGGCGCTTCGCTGCCCGTGGCGGCGGCTTTCGGAATCCTGGTGGCGTCCATCTCCGTCCAACAGCTGGGAACCTCCGGCAAGGACAGCCCCCGCCAGGTGAGGGAGCGATGGTGCGAGGTGGTTCGCTGACCGGACGCTGGCTTGCGGACCTCTCGTCGACCCCGGACAATCACGCCCGTTATCACCGGCGGTCCAAGCCAACTTTATCTGGAGACTGAGTATGCGTTGCGGATGGCAATGGGGCATTATGGGCTGGCTCATGCTGGGAGTTTTGCCGCTTTACGGTGCGGATTCAAAGGCTCCTGTCTTTACCGATGCGAAGCAAGCGGGCCTTGATTACGAGCTGCAAGGTGAATACAGCGGCGAAATCAATACCGACGAAGGCAAACAGAAAGTGGGTGTGCAGGTCATTGCGTTGGGCAATGGGAACTTCCGCGCAGTGGGCTTCATCGGCGGGCTGCCCGGCGACGGGTGGACGCGGGGCGGCGAGATGCATATGTCCGAGGCCAAACGGGATGGCGACAAGATCACGTTCAGCGACGGCGAGATCAATGCGACCCTGACGGCGGGTTCGCTGCAAATCGACCACGGCAGCCAGCGGGTCGGCGAACTGGCCAAGGTCCACCGGCAGAGCCCGACGCTGGGCATGGCTCCGCCCGCGGGTGCGCTGGTCCTGTTCGATGGCAAGTCGACCGATCACTTCGAAAACGGGCAGTTGGTCGAGAACGACCTGCTCGGTGCGACGAACTGCGTTTCGAAGCAGAAGTTCAACGACCATTCGCTGCACATCGAATTCCGCACGCCGTTCATGCCGGAATCTCGCGGCCAGGCCCGCGGCAACAGCGGCGTCTATGTCCAGGGGCGATATGAAGTGCAGGTGCTGGATTCGTTCGGACTCGAAGGCAAGAACAACGAATGCGGCGGGATCTACTCGGCCAGTGAGCCGACCGTCAACATGTGTTTCCCGCCGCTGGCATGGCAGACCTACGACATCGACTTCACCGCGGCGCGCTACGACGAATCCGGGAAGAAGACCTCGAACCCCCGGATCACGGTCCGGCACAACGGCGTCGTGATTCACGACAACTTGGAAATTGCGAAGAGTACGCCGGGCTACCATGCCGAAGGTCCCGGCCCGGATAGTCTGTTCCTGCAGAACCACGGCAACCCGGTCGTTTTCCGGAACGTCTGGGTCGTGGAGAAGAAGTGACGGTGCGGACATGGCGCTGCGCGGCCCGGTACGGTGGTTGGGGTGGATGACGCTGGTGGCGGTCCAGACGGCGGTCGCGCAGCCGCCGCCGCCACCCGCAGCGCCCGCGACCCGACCGCTGAACGTCGTCGTCTTGTTGGCCGACGATCTGGGATGGTCGGACCTGGGATGCTACGGGGCCGATGTCCACGAGACGCCGGCCCTCGATCGTTTGGCTGAGCAGGGCGTCCGGTTCACGCAGGCGTATGCGATGTCGGTGTGCTCGCCGACTCGCGCGGCGCTGCTGACTGGCCAGCACGCGGCGCGGCTGCATTTGACGGTGTGGCGCGAAAGCTCCGTAGCTCGCGACGCCGAGGCCTCCCGGTCGCAACGCAAACTGCTGCCTCCCGCCACCGTCTGGAACGTCGCACGCGAACGGGTGACGCTGGCCGAATCGCTGAAGCGGGCCGGCTACCTGACGTTCCACGTGGGAAAATGGCATCTGGGTGACGCCGACCACTCTCCCGAGACGCACGGGTTCGACGTCAACATCGGCGGCACGCACTGGGGGGCTCCGCACAGTTTTTTCTGGCCGTTTCGCGGCGAGGGGCGATTTGGTGCGGAGCACCGCTACGTGCCCGGACTCGGCCTGGGCCAGCCGGGCGAGTACCTGACAGACCGGCTGACGGATGAAGCAATCCAGCTGATCGACGTGGCGGGCAACCGGCCGTTTTTCTTGAACCTCTGGTTTCATAGTCCCCACACTCCCATTCAGGGGAAACCGGAGGATGTCGCCCGGTTCCGCCCGCGGATTGAGCCCGATTCGTCGCACCGCAACCCCGACTATGCAGCCATGGTCTACGCACTGGATCAGAACGTCGGGCGAATCCTGCGTCATCTGGACGAGCGTGGGCTGGCCGAGCGAACGTTAG
This sequence comes from Pirellulaceae bacterium, assembly GCA_050186685.1. Classification (GTDB taxonomy): domain Bacteria; phylum Planctomycetota; class Planctomycetia; order Pirellulales; family Pirellulaceae; genus CAZFLF01. The sequence continues at coordinate 1,041 of JBFWYF010000950.1, read as the reverse complement.
TGATGTTCCTGTCGGATAACGGCGGGTTCATCGGCACGGACCGCAGGTCGGGCCAACAGGTGCCAGTCACCAATAACGCTCCGCTGCGGTCTGGCAAGGGCTCGCTGTATGAGGGGGGGATTCGGATTCCCTGGATCGTGCGCTGGCCGACTGTGGCTCGCGCCGGCGCTCGCTGCGACGATCCCGTGGTGGTTATGGATCTGCTGCCCACGATTGTGTCGGGCACCCAGGTGTCGCGTCTGGTTCCTGACGGCGACGAGAGCGCCGGCGACGGGCCGCTCGATGGTCGGGACATCGGGCCGCTGCTCGCCGAGCCAAGCACTGCGCTGCCGTCCCGCGACCTGTTTTTCCACTATCCGCATTACTACGAAACGACGACCCCAGTCAGTGCGATCCGATCGGGAGCGTGGAAGTTGCTCGAGTATTTTGAAGACGGCCGGCGCGAGTTATACAATCTAGCAGAGGATCCGACGGAATCCCGCGACGTCAGCCGCGAGCATCGGCAGGTGGCCAATGACTTATATGGACGGCTGGCTGCCTGGCGGAATGCCGTCGACGCTCAGTTGCCGAGCGAAAACCCTCGTGTGCGGCTTCCTGTCCGGTGATGGAGATTGCGGAGAACACCAGGTGCGTTGGCATTGGGTCGGAATCGGCGCGTTGTGGATGCTGGGTGCCTTAGCAGGAGCAGCGTGGGGACAGTATCCGGGATTCGGCTACAGTCCAGGCCGCGGCGAGGGGTTGGATGCCTGGCGGCTGAAGCGCCAGAGCGACTTCTGGAATCGGACGTCACCCTTCTTCGGTGATCCGTATTACGATCCGCTGAAGACGTCGCCGCTCTCGCCGTTCCGCGCACCCCAGTATCATCCGTGGCGAGGCTCGCCGTTTCGCGGCGATTCGCATTACGATCCTTATGCACCGCGTGTTCATCGCCTGGATCGAATGCGTGTAATCCCCTAGAACATGGAAATGACTTCGTGGGTTCATGAACAGGTCATGCGGCTGGCGCTGCAGCAGGCGGAGGCGGCGTTTGAGGCCGACGAG
>JBFWYF010000949.1:0-3273 GCA_050186685.1 Pirellulaceae bacterium | reverse complement strand
ACAGGGCGCGCAACTGGTCCTTCTCCTGGCCGGTATCCTTCTGAGCCATGCTGGAATACGTGGCGAAGATGGACGCGTCCAGGCGCGCCATGTCGGCCAGCGTCGCACGCAACCCGCCCTCCAGACGCTGCTGCGAGACGAGGGGCGTGAAATCCTGCCGGTGGCGATAGATTTCAGTGCCGGGAAATGCGTACCGCGTACTCTGAAAAATGCCATACAAGGCGTAATAGTCCGTCTGTGGCACCGGATCGAATTTGTGATCGTGACACCGGGCACAGCTGATGGTCAGTCCGCAGAAAGCCTTGCCAAAGTTATCGATCGTGTCGTCCAACGTCAGATGAAATTCCTCACCGAGCGATGAAAAACGGCGGCTGATCGCCAGGTAACCCGTCGCGATCTGCTGCTCGAACCGCGCTTCGTCGCTCGCCGCGGGCAACAGATCGCCAGCCAGCTGTTCCCAGATAAATCGCTCGTACGACTTGTCCGCATTGAAACTGTCAATCACATAGTTTCGGTAGCGGAATGCGTCGGGGACCGGGAAGTCGCCATTGCAGCCCGACGTATCGGCGTAGCGAACGACGTCCAGCCAGTGACGTCCCCACCGTTCGCCATACGTGGGTGATGCGAGCAGCCGATCGATCAGCCGCGCGAAGGCGTCCGGAGCATCGTCCGCGAGGAACGCGTCGATCTCGTCGGGAGTTGGCGGCAGGCCCGTCAGGTCATAAATGACCCGACGGATCAGCACGCGGCGTTCCGCCTCGGGTGCGGGGACCATCTGCTGGTCTTCCAAAGCACGCAACACGAACCGGTCGACGTCGCTTGACGGCCAGGAACCATCCTGGACTATCGGGACGCCGGCGTCGGTCAGTGGCCGAAACGACCACCACGGTTCGCGCGGAGCATTTTCCTGCGAGTCGGATACTGGTCTGGGTGATCCCGGAGATGTCGAGGATTCGCCGCGGGGATCCGGCGCCCCGCGCCGCACCCATTCCTCCAGCGCCGCGATCTCCCGTTCGGCTAGCTTGCCCGCCGGAGGCATCTGGAGCAACGGATCCGTGTAGCGCACGGCCTGGATCAACCGGCTGGCAGCGGGATCACCGGGTACAAGCGCCGGCCCGGACTCCCCTCCGCGCAGCACCGCCGACCGTGAATCGAGCTGCAGTCCTCCGCCGACTTCCGGGGCACCGGCACGGTGACACTCATAGCAGTGCCGGACGAGGAGTGGACGAATCTCGCGTTCGAAGAAGACTGCTTGTTCGGCCGGGATCGCCGGGGAAGCCGACTCGGGCGAGTCCGCCACGGCACCAGACACACACCACGTTGCCAAACTGACAAACAGCAGCCGGCCTACTGGTCGCACCATCATGAGCACCTCGCGCACCCGTGCAGAAGTGTCGTCCAGTATGCACCATACGGGACAATATGAGTAGGCTCTGTCCGAAACGCCACACGACTGACCGCGACGCGGGTCCCCGAGTCCCCTCGCGCGGTACTCCGGGAGAGGGCTAGGGTGAGGGCCCTGTCGGCGTTGCCGGTGGTATTCAACCGAAACACGGGGCCTACTCGACGCGCACTTCGCACACGCGAGCATGGTCCAATCCGTTCGTCGCCAGGATTTCGATGCGCAGCGCGTCGGCTTGCGGCTCGTCGCACGCGTGAACGCGGCGGCGCTGGTAGTTGCCCCATACTTCGGCCACGATCTTCCATTGTCCGCTCGACCGCACGTACACACGGTAATCCCGCACCGTTTCGGGTTGCGCCTGTCCCCACAGCATGAGCGCGGTATAGGCATCGGCCAGGCTGAACGTCAGGGGCCGATGCAGACCGGTGTCAAAAATCAGTTGCACACGACGGATATGACGGGTATCACTCCACGCGAGTTGCAGCCATTGGGGCAAGGTCTGCGACGGGTCGCTTTGCCAGCGATGGGTACCAGGAAAGGACCGGTCAGGCGGCGCGCCGTGTTCGCCATGCACGCTGCGAGTCTGTCCGGAGATCACGTTGTCGGGTTCGCCGCCCACCTGCCAGCTGGATGCCGTGCGGATGGCGTCGCGCGCGTGGTCGCCCGGCCATTGGCCAAGCCGACCCACCAGGTAAACGTCATCGCGGAGCAATTGCTGCTGCAGTTCCTCGAGCCGGGGCCGATCTTCGCACAGTTCGGCTGGAGTCAGTGCGTCCCGCACACACAGCGCTGCGGCGGTTCCCACTCCCTGGCCTACGGCGGCACAGGTCGCCATGACGCGGGTCGAGGCAAAGGCCACATGTGTGGCGGAGATGTTTCGTCCTGCAAACATCAGGTTCGACCGATCCGCGCTGACGCACGCTCGCAACGGGATGTCGTAGAGAAAAGGGACCGCGTGCTGCGTGCAGGGAGGCTCGTCGATCGCGTCGACCCCGTGTGGCGGATGCAGATCGATGTGCCAGCCGCCGTAGGCAATGGCATCCGGGAAACGCCGGGACTCCATCACATCCTGTTGGCGGAGCACATATCGGCCCAGGAATCGCCGGCTTTCCCGTTTGCCCGGCACGAAGCCACACCAGGTCAAAGCCCAGTTGTCGGCGCCATGATCGCCGCGGTTCTTGATGTGGTCCCAGATGCCCAGCAGGATGGCCAGGAGTTCGTCGCGAATCAACTCGTTATCCCGAATCGTATCGCGCGTGCCTCCCCACTCGGCCCACCAGTAACCGTATTCGAGCCCGAGATCGAGGGTGGGCGTGGCATGAGGGCGGAGCCGCAGTTCCTGTTCGGAAAACCGCCGCGCCCACGAGGGAGGTGTGAACGGCATGGGCCGATCGTACTTGCGGGCCTGAAACATGACGGTCGAGCCGAGGCGGTAATCATCGGCTTCGTCGACCGCCAGCGACTCGCCGAACTCGCCGCGCGCCTCGCGTCCCGATCGGAACCGGGCTCCGGACTCAGCACCCAAACGTCCGTCGCCAGTGCAGTCGAGAAATACACGCGCCGTGATCGTCCACGCCTCCTCCGTGGTGGGCCGGATAGCACGGATGGACCGCACGATATCGCGCTCGACGTCGGCGCCGCACACGGTCGTGTTCAGCATCAAACGCAGGTTCTCCTGCGAGCGGCACTTGTCGTACAGAATCAAGTCGAAGACGGACGGGGAACGCTGCGGATTATGCACGGCCGCTTCCAGGCGGATTTCCTCGACGAGGCCGCCTTCCCGTGCCTCGACCTGCAGGGGCGTTCCTCGGCGGCCACTGCAGTCGGCGCCGACAATGTGCATCCGAACCTCAATGGACGCTTTGCCCCCC
>JBFWYF010000948.1:0-3281 GCA_050186685.1 Pirellulaceae bacterium | reverse complement strand
ATCTGGGGACTCAACTATTATCGCCCATCAGCATGCTCCCGAGGCCACCCATGTTGTTGAGCAGCGAACCTTCCTCCTTGCCGCCGCGCCCAACGCCCGGCGCATTGGCCAGAATGCGCCCGGCAAACCGCGAGAACGGCAGCGACTGGCACCATACCCGGCCGGGGCCTGTCAGTGTGGCCAAGAACAGGCCTTCCCCACCGAACAGCGTGTTCTTGAACCCTCCGACGAACTCCACGTCGTACTCGACGGATGGCGTCAAGGCCATGAGGCAGCCCGTGTCGAGCCGCAATCGCTCACCGGCCCGGATGTCCCGTACCATCATCGTGCCGCCGGCATGCAGGAGTACAATGCCGTCCCCTTTCAGCCGTTGCATGATGAATCCTTCGCCGCCGAACAACCCCACGCCGATTTTTTTCTGAAAGGCGATACTCACCTGGACTCCGCGGGCCCCGCACAAAAAAGAGTCCTTCTGGCAGATGATCTCGCCACCCAGCTGGTCCAGGTGCATCGGCACGATCTTACCAGGATACGGGGAGGCGAAGGCGACGACCTCCCGCCCGGCCCCGACGTTGGTGAAAGTCGTCATGAACAGGGATTCCCCGGTCAAGACGCGTTTGCCGGCCGAGGCAACTTTCGACCAGAAGCCTTGGGCCTGCTGGGACGGGTCGCCGAAAACCGTATCCATCTTGATGCCCGAGGTCATGTACATCATGCCCCCCGCCTCGGCGATAACCATTTCGTTGGGGTCGAGCGTGACTTCGGCATACTGCATCTCGGAGCCGAACACTTCGTAATCGATCTCGTCGGACCTGCGCGCGGGTTTCTCGGGTACGGTGTCCGCCACGAGAGCCGCATCCAAGGCGATCTCCGGTGCCCGGAAGATGTTCTGGCAAGCCAGGCAGCGAATCTGCTTTCCCGCGACCTGCTCGTTCAGCCGGTATTGCTTACCACACTTGGGACACTGCATAACGGACATGTCGGATCTCCGGAGGAAGGGCCAGGTTACCTGACCGGCAGGGTGGCGGAAGAGCGGCGCGAGCTGGTGAGTCGCGAGCCGGGAACGGGACGGACGCGTTGTACCTTCGGGGCGTAATATTCAGCAATCACCGTCGCATTGCAACACACGATCCATCCGCGCGGGCCGGCCCCTTGATTCTTGGTTCGCGGCACGCCAGAGTGACCGCTACTCCGATCCGGACGACAACCTGCCCCTCGGCGCTCACCCGGGCCGAGCCGACCCGCAAGGTGACGCGGCGACGCCGGCGGAACAACCGCGGCGGTACCGTCGAGCGGTGTGGGGCATCCGGGGCGGCCAATGGCAATTGAGGGCCCAGTCATGGACCAGGATCTGTCGAAAATCCATCGCGTCATCGGCGGCCTGTTCGCATCCCCGCGATCCCGTGCCGACTGGGACCAGTATCTGCTGAGCGACGATCAAGTCGAGTTCTACCAGGAGCAAGGCTATTTGCCCGGAATCCGCATTCTCAGCGATGAACAGGTCGAAACGCTGCGGGGGGAACTGGCCGAGTTCTTTCGGCCGGACCACCCCGGACACGAGCTATGGTATGAGTACCATACGAATGAGTCGGCGAATCCGGAACGCGTCCTGTTTCATGCCCTCGGAGCATGGCGCATTAAACCGGGCTTCCACGACATCCTCTGGCATCCGGCCTTCGTCGTGCCGGCCAGCCAATTGCTCGGCGGCGCTGTCCGCTTCTGGCACGACCAGCTGTTCTGCAAACCGGCCCGCCATGGAGGCGTTGTCGCCTGGCACCAGGACTATTCGTACTGGACGCGCACGCAGCCTATGGCCCATCTGACCTGTTGGATCGGATTGGACGACAGCACGGTCGACAACGGTTGCGTCCATTACGTTCCCGGCAGTCACCGCTGGGACTTGTTGCCGATCACGGGGCTAGCCGGGGATATGGAGGCCATCCGGGGGGTATTGACTGACGAGCAGTGGATTCAGTTTCAGCAGCCCGTCGCCGTGGAACTGAAGAAAGGGGAGTGCACTTTTCACCATCCCTTGATGGTCCACGGTTCGTTCGAAAACCGGATCGATCGCCCGCGACGGGCCACCGTTATCAACGTCTTTCGCGACGGTGTCCGCTCGGATTCCGATTCGCCGCTCTTGGACGGGGTGCCCGCGATTCCCGCCGGGTCGCCCATGGGGGGGCAGTTCTTTCCCCTCTTATTTGACCCGCAGTCGCTGTAGGAGCCCTCGTGGTCGGGCGGACGTTCGGCCGACTTTTCGGCGGGTTGACGCGGATGTGGTTTGCCGTTAACCATCCTGTCCGGCATTTTTCTCCCCAAGGGGCCTTGTCTGGGGAGGTTCTTGTTCGCGGACCGGCAGCAGCCCGCGCATTGGCTCGATGTGCTTGAGCCACTAAGAGTTACCGAGACGCGGGACCCCCAAGATGCCGGGGGGCACTACGGAGCCGGCACAAATTCTGGCGTCCAGGTCTGCTCAGCATGTCTAGAATAGAGCGTCACCTTTAAACCAGGGAGGGGATCTCAGGGGTCGCTCCAATGCTTGTGCTTTCGCGTAAACCGAATGAACAGATCGTAATCGGCCAGGACATTATCGTCACCATTGTCGAAATCCGTGGCGACAAAGTTCGCTTGGGTATCGAAGCGCCGTCTCACGTACCGGTGCATCGGCAGGAAGTCTTTCTCAGTCTCCGGAAGGCGCAGTCGTCCGATGCTGCCTCGGACGAATCTCCGACAGTTCCCCAGCCCGATCCGTCGGTCTGAGGAACAAGAGCGGAAATCGCAAAGATACGTGGCCGCGGCACGAATGCGCGCCGGTGTCAGCTTTGGCTGCACATGAAGGGGAGCGGCGGGCGTGCTCCCGGTGCCGTGGGGCAGGCATGGACAAGCCGGTTTTTGATCACGAGAAACTCCACGTGTATCGGCTGTCGATTGAGTATCCTGCCGCATCGTATGGAGCGGCGAGGCTGCTGAGCGGAACGAACCGGCATATCCGTGATCAGTGGCTGCGGGCGGCTCAGTCAATCCCGTTGAACATCGCCGAAGGGAACGGCAAGCAGAGTCTCAGGGATAAGGGGCGGTTCCTCGAGATTGCACGCGGGACAGCCCTGGAGTGCGCCGCGATTCACGATATTCTCCTCGCGTTTTCGGCAATTGACGAGCAGGCGAATCACCAAGGCAAGACGCAGCTGCGGCGAATCGTATCGATGTTAACTCGATTGATTCAGCGGACGGACTGCGCGGTGCCCGGCACGAATTCTAGGGGGCTAGAACCCTCCGACTGG
>JBFWYF010000947.1:0-3285 GCA_050186685.1 Pirellulaceae bacterium | reverse complement strand
TAGCGAATAGACATCGCTGGCCGCATTGGCCTCATGCGATTTTCCACGCGCCTGTTCCGGCGACATATAGGCCGGTGTCCCCAGGATCTGTCCATCGACCGTCATCGTCACTTCGCCGGATTCCCGCTTGGCCAGGCCAAAATCGACGATATGCGGACGACCGCGCTGGTCCATCAGGATATTGCTGGGCTTGAGATCGCGATGGACGACGCCGTGCTCATGGGCATGGTGCAGCGCCTCGGCGATTTCCGCGACCAGTCGGGCGGCGTCGGCTACGGAGAGCGGGCGTGCCCGAAGCCACTCCTTTAAATCAGCGCCGTCAATGAAGTCGCTGGCGATGTATACGGTTTCCCCATCCCGCCCGACTTCATGAACGCTGACAATCCCCGGATGTCGCAGCTGAGCCGCCGCCCGCGCGTCGCGAAAGAAAAAGCCGATTTCGGCGGCGTTCAATTGCCCTCGCCGCGGCACTTTCAGCGCCACAACGCGATCGAGCACAGTATCGCGGGCCTTCCAGACCGTTCCAAAGCTCCCCCTCCCCACCTGTTCGGTGAGCTCGAAATGCGCGATGCGCCGCACTTCGGTCACCTCAGGTACAATCGTCTCGCTTGTGGTGAGCAGGCTGATGTCGCTACCGCACGACGGACAGATCCTGCTGTCGAGTAACGTCTCGTCCAGGGTGTCCGTCGGATGTTGGCAGTGAGGACAGCGAATCTGCATAATGGAGGCCCTACCCAGTCACGTCGCGGGTCCGACGCCAATCCCTCCGCGACTGCGAAAGGCAAAGAATGACACATCCGCGCGGCAATGTCGACAAGCAGCATCAGTCTGGATTGAGACCGGGTCGCGTTGTTGCTTTGTCTGGGCGAACTCTTTCCTCGCGCGATGAAATCCGATACCCTGCGAACGCTTGGCGGGCGGCCGTGCGGGCTGGACGGACGGTCGGCAAATCCTGGGATAGCCGACTGCGAATCTAAGATCTCAGGGGCTGGGACTGGTTGGACCGATGGTCTTCGCCTGGTTGAAGCCGGACAGCGCAAATTCTGCGAGTACCGAGATCGACCGCATTTGCGGCGAGTTTGCTGCGGCTTTGCAGGCCGATGCTCAGGTACGAATCGAGAGTTTCCTGGGGCACCTCGCGCCGGAGAGGCGTCAAGCACTTTTCCATGAGCTGCTGCGCGTCGAACTAAGGATCCGAGCGGAGCGGTCCGAGCGGATCGTCGCCGAAACGTACTACCGACGTTTTCCGGACTGGCAATGGATTGTCGACCTGGTTTTGGGCGAGCACGTTCCGACCGAGGTGCTGACCAGCGGCACTCCTTCGAGCGGAGCGATGGCTCTCGGTCGGATCGACCTTCCTCCCGACTACCGCCTCGGAAATTACTCGATCATTCGGAAGCTGGGACACGGAGGCTTCGGTGATGTCTACCTGGCGCGCGACATCCACTTGAATCGCGAGATTGCGCTGAAGGTTGCGCGGGGCAACAGCTTGAATTCGCCCCGCGAGCTCGTGCGATTCCAGAAAGAAGCCCAGAACGCGGCTCGGATAGTGCATCCCGGCGTCGCGGCCATCTACGGTGTCTTCTGCGACGAATATCCGCCCTACATCGTCCAGGAGTATGTCGAAGGAGAAAGCTTGAAGACACTGTTGCTGTTCCGGCCGCCGCCGGCGCAGCGAGCCGTCGACCTGGTGGCACAGCTGGCCGAGACCATTGCCCACGCCCATCAACAGGGCGTCTACCACCGAGATCTGAAACCGGGGAACATTCTTATCACGCGTGACGGGCGAGCGCGGATTGTGGACTTCGGTTTGTCGATGACGGACGACGAGCGCTGGATGCATCAAGGCGAGCGCTGCGGTACGTCGTACTACATGGCACCTGAGCAGGTCCGAGGCGAGTCGCACCGGATGGACGGGCGCTGTGACATCTGGGCTCTGGGTGTGATCCTGTACCAGATGTTGATCGGAAAGTTGCCGTTTGGCGGCATGACGCGCGACGAGCTCTTCGAGTCGATCCTGACGAGTGAGGTGCGGCCGCCGCGGCAAGTGCGCCCGCAGTTACCGGCGGAGCTCGAGCGGATCTGCCTGAAGACGCTCGCCAAGCGGATGTCGGATCGGTATTCGACCGCGCTGGATCTGGCCGGTGACCTGCGTGCCCTGTTGCTGGACTGGGAGTCGGCTCCGCTGACGGGTTCCCAACGGACACCGGCGGACGGCGCTTCGGACCGCACTCCCCAGCGCCGCCGAGAGCGGGCAAAGATCGTCCCGAAGGGGCTGCGCGCCTACGACGAAAACGATGCCGACTTCTTCCTGGAATTAGTGCCTGGGCCGCGCGATCGGCGAGGAATACCGGAGGCCGTCCGGTTTTGGACGACGCGGATCGAACAGACCGACAGCGATGCGACATTTACCGTCGGACTGGTTTACGGTCCCAGTGGCTGCGGTAAGTCGTCACTCGGCCGCGCCGGCCGTTTACCCCATCTGCCGGGTCACGTGGTGACGGCTTATGTCGTCGCCAATCAGGACGAGCCGCCGGCGGTCGCGTTGCTCCGGCAGCTGAAGAAACGGTTTCCCGGTCTGCCGGACGACCTGGTCGAGGCGCTCAAGGAGCTGCGTATCGGCCCCACGTTGCCGGAGGGCGTGAAACTGCTGTTGGTGCTCGATCAGTTTGAACAGTGGTTGCACGGCGCGGGGGCCGATGATCGAGATCCGTTAGTCCATGCTTTGCGGCAATGCGATGGGGGGCGAGTGCAGTGTCTGATCCTGGTGCGTGACGACTTCTGGCTGGCGATCAGCCGTTTCATGCGGGCCCTCGAAGTGAGCATTATCGAAGGCGATAACAGCGCGCTCGTCGATCTGTTCGATCGCGATCATGCCAAGAAGGTGCTGACGGCATTCGGCCGGGCCTATGGCCGTCTCGACGAAGATGTGGTGCAACTCCCGACAGAGCAACGGATGTTCGTGAACGAGGCGGTTCAAGCGCTGGAACAAGAGGGGAAAGTCAATTGTGTCCGCCTGGCACTGTTCGCCGAAATGATGAAGGGAAAGTCCTGGACGCCCGCAAATCTGCGGCGTGAGGGAGGAGTGGAAGGAGTTGGGGCGGCGTTTCTCGAGGACCGGTTTGCCTCGGCGACCGCTCCCCCAGCCTGCCGGCTGCACCAGGAGGCCGCTCGCGCTGTCCTGCGCAGGCTCTTGCCCGATTCCGGCGCCCACATTCGCGGTCACGTACGGTCCTACACCGAACTGATGCAGGCCTCCGGCTACACAAATCATGCCGAGTTTCA
>JBFWYF010000946.1:0-3289 GCA_050186685.1 Pirellulaceae bacterium | reverse complement strand
CTTCCCAGCCGCATGACGAGCGATTCCGCAAGCCGGCCGGGCACCCACGCGGCGACCAGGTTGCCGAGGTGCCGCTTGCCCGATTGGCAGGCCTCCTGAATGGCCTCGAGCATCTGTTCGCGATTCCACTGCGGCACAAAGTCGCAGACGAGACTCAACGACGCAGGTTCGCTGCAGCCTGTGATGCACCGGCTGATGTCCATGGGAGCGGGACCGGAGAGTCCGAAATGCGTGAACAGGAACGAGCCCCGTCGGTCGTCCAACGCCGAAATTTTCGAGTGCCCGACCGGCACAGCGCCTGCCCGCACGGCCTCGTCACTCAGCTCGTTCGACCGGACGACCCGCAGGCCGACGTCCGGCAGCGTTATGCCGCTCAACTCGCGGACCCAGGCAGCCGCGGTGGTGAGCGGTGTCAGCGCCGGACGCGTGGGAAGGACCGTGTGCCCGAGTCTTTCCGCCCAGCGATACCCGTCCCCCGTTGTGCCCGATTTTGGGTAGGAGCGTCCCCCGCTGGTCACGATCACTCGCTCGGCCGTCAGCGACTGGCGGGAGGTGGTGAGTCGAAAGCCGTTCCCCTCGCGGTCGAGCGACTGCAACGCTTCTTCCAGCACCAGTCGCGCCCCGCTCTCCTGCAGACGCCGCAGCAAGGCCTGCAGTACGTCGGCCGCCCTGTCGCTCGTAGGAAAGACTTTGCCGGAATCTTCGACCTTCGTCGGTACGCCCTCGGTCTCGACCAGCTGAATCAACTCGCGAGGGCCCAAGGCCGCCAGTGCGGACCGGAGGAACTTGCCCTGGCTGCCAAACGCTTCGGCAATGCCCCGGCGGTCGGTGGCATGGGTCAGATTACACCGCGTGCCGCCGGAGATGAGGATCTTGACCCCCGGCTTGCGGTTCTTTTCCAGCACGACGACGTGTCGACCGCATTCCGCGGCACGTACGGCTGCGAGCAGTCCGGCCGCGCCGGCCCCAATTATGACCGTGTCGAGATGCACAGAACCAGAGCTCCCCACCTAGCGATTCGCAATGACTCGATGAAAGTGCAACTGCACCTCGCGACTCACGACCCGCCGCACGCCTTCGACCAGACAACGCGGTTCATTGTCTTCCTGGCCGATGCGGAGGACGTCGTCCAGCTTCGTGCCGGGCGGAACGGTGAAGGTCGACTGGTGGATGATCTGGTTGCCTGCGTCGAGTTCCGGCACGATGAAGTGGCACGTGGCGCCGTAAGTCAGCATCCGGCTGGCGTAGGCATCGTGATAGGGTCGCAATCCCGGGAAGCTTGGCAACAGGCCATGATGCAGGTTGATGATTCGCCCTCCCGCATACTTCCAACACGCATCGGCCGACAGCACGCGCATGTAGCGGGCCAGAACCACGTAATCGACCTCGTAGCGGTCGAACAGTTGGACCAGGAGTTCGTCGTCAGCGCGTCCTTCCTCGTCCCCGATCATTTCCCAAGGCACGCCAAACTGCTCGGCGATCCCGCGGCAGGCGGGGCGATTTCCGATCATAACGGCCACTTCGGCCCGTATGTGATTGTCGCGAATGCCGCGCAGCAGAGCCAACGGCGTTTCCGGCCGGAAGGTCACGCACACGGCGAGCCGCGGTCGGACGGCTCGCTCTTCGGGTGACCAGACGCGGATCGAGAGATTCTTCAGCTTGCCGATTTCGGCCATGGCGGACCGGAGCGAGGCCAGCTGCGTACCGGGTAGATGAATCCGGAGCAGCATGGCGAATAACGCCTGTTCGTCGTGGTCGTACATCTGGACCTCGGCGATATTGGCCCCTTCCCCCGTTACGTAGTGGATGATGGGATCAACGAGGCGCACGTTGTCGGGGCCCACGGCCGTAATGACAATTTGCATGAATGCTTGGGATCGTGTTTCTTTCTCGAGGGAGCCGCAGGAGGCGCGGGGCCGGGAACAGGGCCCCATCGCGTCTGATTCGTCGGACTGTACCACGCCTAACGCCTCGCACCCAGGGCCTGCGACTCGGTCGCTATTCGCGCGCCAGTTGCTTTGTTACCCTTTAGCGAGGTGAGGCAACTTATGATTGAACCACGTACGCTCAAAGGATTTCGCGACTACCTGCCCGATGCCATGATGGCGCGGGAACGGCTGATCGGTACCGCTCAGCGTGTGTATCGGTCGTATGGATTCAGTCCCATCGATACTCCCGCCCTGGAGTTCCTGGAAATCCTGACCGGCAAAGGTTCGGACGAAACGGATCGACAGCTATACCAGTTCGTCGACCATGGCGGACGTGAAGTCGGCATGCGATTCGATCTAACCGTCCCCTTGGCTCGGTTCGCTGCTCAGCACATCCAAGAGTTGGGAACTCCCTTCAAACGGTATCACATTGCGACGGTCTGGCGAGGCGAGAATACCCAGCGCGGCCGGTACCGCGAGTTCATGCAGTGCGATTTCGACACCATTGGCACCCGGTCGGCCGCCGCGGATATCGAAACTGCTCTGGTGATCAACGACCTGTTGTTGGCCATCGGATTCGAGAAGTTTACCATCCACGTCAACAACCGGATGGTACTGAACGGGCTGCTGCAGAAACTGTCGTTGGCCGACAAGTCAACCACGGTGCTGCGGGCACTGGACAAGCTGTCGAAAATCGGACGCGACAAGGTGGCGGACGAAATGGTGGCGACGTCGGGCGCGACGCCGGACCAGGCCGCCGAGGTTCTTCGGCTGGCCGAACTCAATGGTTCCAATGACGTGGTTCTTTCGCAGCTCGACGAGCTCGTACGTGGGGCGGAAGTCGGCGAGCAGGGCGTCGCGCGATTACGGGACGTCGTCTCGGCCTTGCGGGCCGTGGGATTGCCGGACGGGCGTGTCGTTCTCGACGTCGCGATTGCCCGCGGGCTGGACTACTACACGGGCGTTATATTCGAGACGTTTCTGGATGACCTGCCTGGCATTGGCAGCGTCTGTTCGGGCGGACGATACGACAACCTGGCCGGCTTGTTTACCCGTCAGGAGTTACCCGGAATCGGCGCTTCGTTGGGATTGGATCGTTTGCTGGCGGCGATGGAGTCTTTGGGCATGGTCCCCGCCGTACGGACCCCGGCGCCGGTGTTCATTCCTTTTTTCGACTCCCGCCGGCTGTCCGATTACCTTGGTCTCGCCGCAGCGGTCCGGCGATCAGGACTGGGGGTCGAGGTCTATCCCGATGCCCGGAAACTAGGGCAGCAATTGAAGTACGCCGACCTGCGCGGTCACGCCGTGGCGCTGATTGCCGGAGAAACGGAGTTCGCGAGCCAGACATGCCAGGTCAAGGA
>JBFWYF010000945.1:0-3301 GCA_050186685.1 Pirellulaceae bacterium | reverse complement strand
GTCCGGTCATCAAAGCGGCTCGCGAGGGGACGCACTGAGGGGCTCCCGTAAAAAAACGGTGGAACTTCATGCCCTCGGCGGCCAGCCGGTCGAGCACCGGGGTCCGCACATTCGGATTGCCGTACGTGCTCAAGAACGGATAGCTGTGATCATCGCTGAGCAGAAACAGGATATTGGGCTTTGCCGAATCCGCCGCGGCAAGGGCGGACGTCATCGACAACCAGCAGCACAGGAACCACGCGGGAGGGATTCGCACGGGGAGTACTCCTTGTCGAGCCTAGAGGATTTCCGCGATGGGACGACCGCCATCCGTGAACGAGACGTCGCGACCATCCGGCATTCGGAGCCGGCGGCTGGTATCCAAGCCCAGCTTGCGATACACCGTCTCGGCGAAATCGTACGGAGTATAGGGTAAGCCGACGACATCGCCTCCTTCACGATCGGTTTCGCCGATGACTTGTCCGCCCCGCACCCCGGCCCCCGCAAAGGCGATCGACATTGCGCGTGCCCAATGGTCCCGCCCTTGCCACTTGTTCAATCTCGGAGTGCGTCCCATTTCGGTGATCAGACACACCAGCGTGTCTTCCAGCAGTCCGCGCTCGTGCAGGTCATCGAGCAGGGCACTGAGGGACTGGTCGAGGCTGGGCATCATGACGGGATGCGGCAGACCGTAGCGTTCCTGATTGCTCATGCCCTGCGGGCCGCCGCAGGGCCCGTTGCGGTAAATACCCTCGTGATGATCCCAGTTGAGGAACACTCCGTTAGGCTGGCCGTAACCCGGGCGGCCCACCAGTTCCGGCGGCTGGATCACGGTGACGGTCACGAAACGCACGCCCGCTTCAATCAACTTCCGCCCCAGCAGGTAACAGAGCCCGCGGTGATCCCGGCCGTAGCGATCGAGCACGGCGGCCGGTTCGTCGCGCAGCGCGAACACCCGCTGCACGGCGGGACTGGTCAATAGATCGAACGCGTGCTCCCGGTAGCGCCGGATCGACTCCGCCGCCGCGTCGGCCGAATCCGCGGGGTCCATGCGGTCCAGCAACTCGCGACGGACCAGCAGGCGTTCGCGCCCCAGTCCGGGCTGGGCATCCAGGGATCGTACTCGCCACTCGGGGTCCGCGAGGTTTTCTCCCAGGCTCTTGGTGCCGAGCTTCCACGGTGCCTGGCCCGGGCCGAGGAACCCCGCATTCGTCACCAGGTTGGGCAGGTTCGCCCCGGGGCACAGGACGTAGCCTGGCAATTCCGGACAATCCGTGTGTAGATGCTGCGTGGCCACCGATCCAATGTCCGGAAAGCGGTGCGATCGGAAATTCCCGTTCTGAATCCCGAACAGCGGTGAATCAAAGCGATAGCCCTTGAAGAACTCGAGGCACCCCTCGATGTGTCCGGCGACTCGCGTAGTCGTCATATTGCGGACGACCGCCAGCTTGTCGGCGCGCTGCGCCAAGCGGGGCATCAACGATGTGTACTGAATGCCGGGAACGTTGGTGGCGATCGGAAGAAAGGGGCTGCGATGGTCGACCAGTGCCTCCGGCTTGGGATCCCAGGTATCCATCTGGCTGATCCCGCCTTCCTCGTAAATGACCAGCACGTTGCGGGCGGCGCCCGCCGACTTCGTGGACGCTGCGAACGATTGCAGCCGCAGCAGGTCGGCCAGGCCGCAACCCAGCATTCCGGCCGAAACGCTCTGAAGTAGCCTGCGACGTGTCGGATCAAATTGCGGTTTGCGCATGTCGTCTCCGGTCCCTTTCCCGAAACTGCCGAGTGCATTAGCGTAGCGAGAACAGGCCCCCCAAAGCAACGATTTCCGCCCCCTCGAATTACGAGGCATGGTGGAGGATTCTGTCTCTCTGGCCTCCGATCGCGACCATGCCAACCGATATACCCACACCCACGAGTGCCTCGGACCGCTCCGGTGGAACGCTGGGTGACGTCGCGGCCGTATTCCTGCGGCTGGGGGCCACCAGCTTCGGGGGCCCGGCGGCACATACCGCGCTCATGCGCCAGGAGGTTGTTCAGCGGCGAGGTTGGGTGTCGGACGCGGAGTTCTTGGACCTGCTCGGCGCCACGAACTTGATTCCGGGTCCTAATTCTACCGAGCTGGCCATTCACATCGGCTACCGCGTGGCCGGATTATGGGGCCTGATTGTCGCGGGGGTCTGCTTCATTCTTCCAGCGGCAGCGATCGTGACCGCCATCGCCTGGTTCTATGTGCGATTCGGCCAGCTACCAGCGGTCGCCGGCGTGCTCTACGGCGTCAAGCCGGTGATCATTGCCATCATCGTGCAGGCCTTCTGGAAGCTGGGACGAACCTGTCTGGGATCGTGGTCGCGGCGAGCCCTGTTCGGCATCTGTCTACTGGCGGCGGGGGCTCGAGTGCACGAACTGCTGATCGTACTCGGAGCGGGCACAGCGGTCGGCGCCTGGCGCGCACTGCGCCGCCGAGGTCCGGCGCCGCCGCCAGGTATCGCCGCAGCTATTACTCCTGCCTGGACACTGTCCGCAGGCATGGTCCTTGGCGCAGCTCAGCCATTCGGCCAGCTGCCATTGTTTCTGTTCTTCTTGCGAGTGGGGGCCGTCTTGTTCGGCTCCGGTTACGTCCTCGTCGCGTTCTTGCGCGCGGGGCTTGTGGAACGCTACGGGTGGCTCACCGAACAGCAACTGCTGGATGCGGTGGCCGTGGGGCAGTTTACACCCGGCCCGGTGTTCACAACCGCGACGTTTATTGGTTACTTGCTCGGTGGGCCCATGGGCGGGTTGCTCGCGACCGTCGGCATATTCTTGCCGGCTTTTGTCTTCGTGGGGATCAGCGTTCCGATCCTGACGCGTTTGAAGGCCTCGACCGTGGCCCGCGGGTTTCTGGATGGCGTCAACGTCGCATCGCTGGCGTTGATGGTGGCCGTAACCTGGTGGCTGGCGTGGACGGCCATCACCGACGTTCCCACGGCGTTACTGGCCGGCGCGAGCGCTCTCCTGCTGGTCCGGTTCCAGGTTAACTCGGTGTGGCTGATTCTGGCCGGCGCCGTATGCGGCCTGGTGATGGGGTCCCCTTGATTCGCTCCCCCTGATCCGCGGTCCTCTGCAGTTTCTGCGTTTCATTTCCATCGCGCCGCCCTGAAACCCGGATTCGATTCGAACATGGCCTGGATTGGAAACGCCGAGATCGCAGACGATCGCAGAACCGGACGTGAACCGCACTGGTCGCTCCCCCTGATCCGCGGTCCTCTGCGTTTTCTGCGTTTCACTTCCATCGCACAGCCCTGAAACCCGGATCCGATTCGAGCATGGCCTGGATTGGAAA
>JBFWYF010000944.1:0-3301 GCA_050186685.1 Pirellulaceae bacterium | reverse complement strand
GGAGCACGTCCGGAATCGACATCGTGTTCGTCTAGACCGGCCGCAGTGCCGCCTCGATCTTGTCCTTGATGGTGTCGGGCGTGAAAGGCTTGACGACGCAGTTGTTGACGCCGGCGTGCAAGGCCTGGACGATGTCGTCCTGTGCCGCGTTGGTCGTCACCATCAGCACGGGCAGGTGCTTCGTCGTTTCGCTGCCGCGAATCGCTCGAATGAATTCGATGCCGCTCATCTCGGGCATGTTCCAATCGGTGATGACCATATCCACGGGCGTGGTTGCAAGACGTTCGATACCCTCGCGACCGTTGGAGGCCTCGTGGCACTCCTTATATCCAAGCTTGTGCAGGGTGTTGATGATGATCCGTCTCATCGTCCTCGAATCATCGACTACGAGGAAGCGCATGGTGGCTCCGTTGAGGGACTGCTCGTCACGACTGAGGAATCGGCACTTCCATGCTACGGTTGAGTACGTATGAGCGACCACGTCCCCCCGCCGGATTGGCTGGAGGCGGCCAATCTGCACGCCACCGTCGCGCAGCTGCTCTCGACCGTCATTCATCAGGTGAACAACGCCCTCCAGACCATCGGGGGCCACGCGGAACTGCTGAAGACCGACCCTGGAGTCACTGAAACCACGAAACGGCGCGCAGGTACGATCACGACCGTCACCGAACGGACGGCGGATATGCTCGCCAGTCTTCAGGTGCTCACCCGTCCGTCGCAGGGGAGCGCCGTGCTGAACCTCCGCGACGTTGCCACACGTGCCCTGGCCTTCCGCCAGTACGGCCTCGGCCGCGCGCGGATCCGGGCAGTGATCGAGGGAGTCGACCAGGCGCCGGTGTTCGCGGACCCGCGTCCGCTGACGCAAGCGGTGTTGAACGTCATCATGAATGCCGAGCAGGCGATGACCGGACGGGCCGAGGCGGACGGGGTGTTGACCATCCGGGTGGGGGTGGACGACGGCCAGGCGACGTTGCAGATCGAGGACAACGGGCCCGGTCTCCAGGGAGCCGACGGGCGCGACCTCCCCGAGCACGGCCGCGCCCCGGTCGCGCGCGCGCTCGGAGCCAATCTTCGGCTGGGACTCGGGTTGTGGACGGCCGGGACGGTTCTCGAGCGCGCGGGCGGGACCCTGTCCGTAGCGGCCGGTCCGGCGGGCGGCACCCTGGTCCGCATCGCCCTGCCGCTCGCCGTTGCTGCGACTCCCAGCTAGACGGTCGAGCAGTCGTCGGGGCTGGTCGTCAGGCCCGGAGCCCCGAGCCGATGCAGCTTGTCGATAAGCGTCGTTCGGCTCAGGTTCAGGAGTCGGGCCGCCTGGCGCTTGTTTCCACCGGTCTTCTCCAGACACTGCAGGATAAGGTCCCGCTCGAGCTGCGAGACCACTGACGTGAAGTTGATCCCTTCGTCGGGGATCGTCACGGCCGGGAGCAGGGTGCCCCGTTCGGGATTGATGATGTCCTGGGGCAGGGCCGCCGCGGCGATCTCGGTATCGGCCCCCGTCATGGCGACGGCGTGTTCAATCGCGTTCTCGAGCTGACGGATATTGCCCGGCCAGGGATACTCCATCAGCGCCCGGAGCGCCGCTTGCGTCAGCGTCCGCGGTGCCAGGCCGTTCGATTTGCAGGACAGCTTCACGAAGTGCTGGGCGAGGGGCGCGATATCGTCCCGGCGCGCGCGCAGCGGTGGCAGCAGGACCGGGACCACATTCAATCGATAATACAGATCTTCACGGAACGTCCCGTCCTTCACCATCTTGCGCAGGTCGGTGTTGGTCGCCGCGATCAGCCGGATGTCGAACTTGAACGGCTTCGACTCGCCGACACGCTCGATTTCGCGCTCCTGGATGGCCCGCAGAAGCTTGGCCTGGAGCGCCATCGACATCGAGGCGACCTCGTCGATGAACAGCGTGCCCTTGTGTGCGGATTCGAACCGCCCGACGCGGGACGCGACGGCACCGGTGAACGCCCCTTTCACGTGGCCGAACAGTTCCGCCTCGACCAGCCCTTCGGGGATGGCAGCCGCATTGAAGGCGACGAACGGTTGGTTGCGCCGGCTGCTGTGCTCGTGGATCGTGCGGGCGATCAGCTCTTTTCCAGTGCCGGTCTCCCCGTGAATCAGGACGGTGCTGTTCATCATCGCCACGCGTTCGATGGTGGCAAAAATGCGCTGCATTTCCTTGCTGGTGCCGATAATCCGGTCGTACTGGAGCGTCACGCCGCCGGCCATCGCCAACGCCGGCGTCTGCTGATTCAGCGCCTCGTGGAGCAGCGCTGCCAGTCGCGACAGCTCGAACGGCTTCATCAGGAAGTCCACCGCACCGCGCTTGATCGCCTGCACCGCATCCGACACACCGCCAGCACCGGTCATCAGGACGGAGACGATCTCGGGGTAGCGGGCCAGCGCCGAGCCGAGGACGTCCATCCCATCGCCATCGGGCAGGCGCAGGTCGATGACGAGTCCATCGTAGGCGAACCCCTCCAGACGGGCGAGAGCGTCGGCGACATCGCCCGCTTGCGCAACGGCGAACCCGTGCGATTCGAGGCCTTCGGAAACGAGCTGGCGCAGGTCCGGGTCGTCATCCACGACGAGGATGGTGGGCTGTGATCTCATGCCGGGGTATCCGTTTCGTAACTCGAATGACAGTTTTCGACAGGCGGGCAGGACGAAGAACTGTCACTCACGACTGTCATTGCATGGCGAATTCTGTTTTCCGTCAAAGTTTTCGGCCGCGTTGCCGATTAACTTCACAGGCCACTGTGTCGGCGAACGGTCACGCAGCAACGGGTATGCCATTGGACGAACTGACGCGGGACCTCGACGTCCTTATCGTGGACGACGAGGCGACGGTGCGCGAGCTGTTGCTCGAGTACTTCACCACCCAGGGATTCCGCGTCACCGATGAAGAGGATGGCCGACGGGCGATTGCCACGATCCAGCGGGCTTGGGGCCGGTTCGGGCTGGTGATCACCGATCTCAACCTGCCTGGCGCGGACGGCTTCGCGGTGCTGCAGGCGGCCCGACAGGCCAACCCGAACTGTTATGTGGTCATCATCACCGGGTACGCGTCGCTGGACTCCGCGATCCGGGCGGTCCGCGTCGGCGCGTACGACTACCTGACCAAACCGTTCTCGCTGTCGCAGCTCGATGTCATCCTGACCCGGATTGGCGATCGGCGCGGCGCGCGGCCGTCACCGCGTCCTCAGCCCGCGCCCGCTCCCGCGCCAATTGTCGTACCGCTGCAGGATGCGGCGCCGACGCCGATTGAGGGACGTGAGACGCTGGCGCCCTCCCGGCCGGTGGCGCT
>JBFWYF010000943.1:0-3303 GCA_050186685.1 Pirellulaceae bacterium | reverse complement strand
TACGGCAGCCTCTGGCGCTTTTCGCCCGCCCGGGCTCACAATTCGTTCCGAGGCACAGGGGGTTGAAAGCGCAAAATTCTGGCGAGATCCGCTACGAAGACGCTTCGTTCGCCGTTGCCAGGCGCAGCGCAATGCGACAGCCGGCCTCGAATTCCGAAACGTCGAGCCGTTCGTCCGTCATATGGGCGCTCATTTGGCCAGCCCCCAATGTAACCGTGGGGACGCCATGGCTATGGAGCCAGTTGGCATCCACGCCGCCATTGGTCACGGCACGATACGGCTCAAGTCCCACGCTCTGAATGGCACGCTGAGCCGCGAGCACGCACGGCTCGTTCTCGTCCAGCCGAAACGATTCGTAATCGAGCCGTCCGTCGAAGTGCACGCTGCCGCCTTGGCGCGACTCGTTGCGAACTTCGCGCGCTGCCCGCTGAAACGAGCGTTCGATCTCGCGGATGATGCGTTCGCGAAAACGGGGATCGTGACTGCGGGCTTCCGCCTTCAACTGCACTCGGTCCGTCACGACATTCGTGGCTTCTCCGCCCGCGATCACGCCGACATTGCTGGTCCCCTGTTTCTTGCCTTTCTGTACGGCACCGTGCCAACCACCGCGATGCAGGTCGGCGATGGCCACCGACGCAATGGCGATGGCGCTGACCCCGCGTTGCGGTGCGACGCCGGCATGGCTGGCCCGTCCGCTGACGTCGATCGTCATGCGGTAGCCGCCGGTGGCCCCGACCGTCATTTTCGCCGCGGGTCCTCCATCCCAATTGAACGCCAGCTTCGGCTGTCCGAGCAGGCTCTTGCGCAGGTGACGCGAGCCCTGCAAACCGACTTCCTCCTGGACGAACCAGCACACCGTCAGCGGCGGGTGCGGCAGCTGGTGTTCGGCGATTTCGAGCAGCGCGGTCAGGATCGCGGCGCAGCCGGACCGGTTGTCCGCGCCTAGTCCCGTCGCCGGATTGGCCGAAGCGACGAGCGGGCCCTGCCGTATCGGTTGGGACCCAACGCAAATCGGTACCGTATCCAGATGGGCCGCCAGCAGCCGCCGCGGTCCGCGCATCGTGCCGGGCAGTTTGACGATCATATTGCCCACCTGCCCCGGCAGGATGGTCCGTCGATGGGCGTCGTCGAACTGGATCTGCTCTGGCGGGATGCCGGCGGCCAGCAACCGCTCGCGAATGAACTCCGCGATAGCCTGCTCCTCGCCACTTTTCCCGGGAATGGCCATCATCTGCATGACCAGGTCCAAGGCACGCTGAGTATCGGGTTCCGGTGACGTCACATTCTACTCGCAGCGAAAAAACGGTGGAAAAGGGGAGGTACTCGTGCCGAAGCGCTAAACACGCCAGGCGTGCTTGAGCTCCCGGAAAGGCGTCCGTACGATGGCATGGCCTGGTCGGTGTCGGAACTCGGGCGAGTTGCGATACGCGAACGGAACAATGTAGCACTCTCCATGGACATTTTCATCGCCGGAATCATGCAGGGCTCGCACCACTCGACGGCCCTGCACGATCAGGACTATCGCGCGCGGTTGAAGCGAGTGTTGAGCGAACACATTCCTGGCGCCCGGATTTACGATCCGCTGGCCGATCACCAGCAGTCGCTCGATTACGACGACGCCAAAGGGAGGCAAGTGTTTCAGCACCACAACCGGATGTGCCGTCGTGTCGACCTGGTTGTAGCCTTTGTACCCGAGGCCTCCATGGGGACCGCCATCGAGATGTGGGAGGCACACGAGCACGGTCGGGGAGCCGTGGTAACGATCAGTCCGCTGCACCACAACTGGGCCGTGCGCTTCTGCAGCGATCTGGTTTTCCCGAGTTTTACAATGTTCGAGCAAGCCCTCGCCGAGGGGCAGGTACTGGCCAAGGTGCGCGAGATCGTCCACCAGCGGGCGGCGACGGATACAATACCTTCATGAACCACTTGCTGGATTGGTCTCGAGAGACGCTGGAGGCATGGCTGGCCGAACATGGTCAGCCGACGTTCCGCCTGCGGCAGATCCGTCGCTGGCTCTTTGCCACCCGGGCTCGCAACTGGGAGGAAATGACGGATCTGCCGACGCAACTTCGCGAAGACCTCGGGGCGCATTTCACCTGGTGGTCATCGCGCGTGGCGCGCCACCAACAAGCGCCGGATGGCACCGAAAAACTCCTGTTGGACCTTCACGACGGCGGGCGTATCGAATGCGTCCTGTTGCGGGATGGTGTCCGACGGACGATTTGCATCAGCACGCAGGTTGGCTGTGCCATGGGTTGCGTGTTTTGCGCCAGCGGGCTCGACGGCGTCGATCGCAACCTGACTACGGGCGAGATCCTCGAGCAAATGCTGCTGCTGTTGCGGCTGCTTCCCGCCGAAGAGCGGTTGAGCCACATCGTCGTCATGGGCATGGGAGAGCCGCTGGCCAATCTCGACCGGCTGCTGCCCGCGTTGGCGCTGGCGAGCAGCAAAGAGGGGCTAGGGATCAGTGCCCGCCGCATTACGATTTCGACGGTGGGACTCCCCCCAGCGATCGAACGATTGTGCGCCGAGCAGGCCAAGTACCATCTGGCCGTCTCGCTACACGCGGCAGACGACGAGTTGCGAAACCGGTTGGTTCCGGTCAATCGCCGGATCGGTCTGCAAGCCGTGCTCGCGGCCGCGGACCGGTACTTCGAGACATCCGGACGCCGGCTGACCTTCGAATACGTGTTGCTGAAAGGGATTAACGATCGTCCGGAGGATGCCCGGAGGCTGGCTGCGCTGTTGCAGGGCCGTCTCGCGCTGCTGAACGTCATCCCCTACAATCCCGTGGCGGGGTTGCCCTACGATACACCCTTGCCGGCGGCCCAGCGGCAGTTTCGCGAAATCCTGGTGGCCGCCGGCGTCAACGTCCAGTTCCGCGAGCGGAAGGGCGATACGATCGATGCGGCCTGCGGCCAATTGCGCCGCTCGACCCCACAGCTTATCCAACTCGACTGATCCCGCGGTCGCTCCGCGGCATCTCGCCGTCCGACATCTGCCGGTAGCGAGGTACCCGGGGTAGCATGTCTACGGAACGTTCGACTTAGCTCTTTCCTTCATCGCGGCTAACCATGAAACACGTCACGATTCCCGCGGCCTTGTTTATCGAGAACCGACAGCGACTTATCGAGCGATTGCCGCCCCGGTCGCTCGTCGTCCTCCAGTCCAACGACATCATGCCGACCAATGCCGACGGTACGATGGGGTTTCATCAGAATGCCGATCTGTTCTACCTGTCGGGGATCAACCAGGAAGATACGGCGCTCTTGCTCGCGCCGAACGCTTTCGACGAAAAGCTGC
>JBFWYF010000942.1:0-3306 GCA_050186685.1 Pirellulaceae bacterium | reverse complement strand
CACACGATTCCGCCATGACGGCCACAAAACGCCTTCAGGCTGGCAGCCGAGTTAATGTACGTGACCGGCGTGAGATCCCCGGTATCGATCACCTCGCCTAAATCCTCCCAAGCCGCTTCCACCTGATCGATCGCCGCCATGTCGGCCATCGAACAGCCGGCCGCCATATCCGGCAATACCACCGTGACGCGCTGCCCCTCACGCTCGGCCAGTTTCTCGGGACGGTTGGCCAGGATGTCCGCCGTCTCCGCCATGAAATGCACGCCGCAGAAGACGATCGACCGGCAGTCGCTGTGCGAGGCCGCCATCTGGCTCAGCTGATAACTGTCGCCGCGCAGATCGCTGAGCGCAATCACCTCGTCCTGCTGATAGTGGTGGCCGAGGATCAGCAACCGAGAGCCCATCTGGGCCCGCACTGCCTGGATCCGCGCGGTCAGCGTCTGATTGTCGAGCGACTTGTAGGGGCCCAGCGGGTGCGTGATGGTGTCCAATACCTGCGCCATGGAAATCCTCATTCGTCATTACGGGCCGAAGCGCCGTGGAATCGAGCTGCCTGCTTCGTGGATTATTCTCTCCGACGCCAGTGCGAACAAGCACTCGCCCGTCGCCCCTTTCACCAGAATGGGGGCGGGGAAGGCGGCCCCGCGCGGCCATCTCGGCTTGGGATTGCCCACGTACTGGCGATCGTGGCTACGGATGCGACGGATCTGGGCCTTTCGGTCCTATCGGCGGGCCCGTTCGAGCGTGCCGTTTTCCATTGCGACCGCACTCATGTTGGCACTGCCGCCAGTCGTCACGGTATAGCCTAGCCGCCGCAACGGCTCCACTTCATCCGGCGGCCAGGTCTTTTCGAGTGCAAGCAGGGCATCGCCTTCCGTGTGCAATCGAGGCGCGGCCATGGCTTCGCGCAGCGGACGCTCCAGCAAGACAAACTGCGTCAATACTTCGGCCAAGGCATTCGGGATTTTGCGTCCCCCCGTCCCGCCGACTGCCAGGATCGGGACGCCGCGTTCAGAGACGACGGTCGGCACCATGTTATGCAGAGGCCGCTTGCCTGGTCCGGGAGCATTCGGATGCTTCGGATCGGGGTCGAACCGAGACACACCGTGTCCCAACGTGAGCCCCAACCCATCCACCGTGACGCAGGCCCCGAAGGCGTTGCCATGGGTCAGCGTCAACGCCACCAGGTTCCCGTTCCGATCCGCTGCGCTCAGGTGGATCGTTCCGCCTTGATCGCGTCGCGTGACCGGGTGGGCCAGCACACGGCCCGCCGCCACGACTTCGCGGATTCTCGAAGCCGACTCCCGCGCGTAGTCCAGTGACAGCAGCCGGCCGACCGGGACCTCGACGGCGTCGGGATCCCCGAGGAGCGACAGGCGGTCGCGCCAGGCCAGCCGCATCGCTTCGATCCTCGCATGCGTTCGGGACAATCCCGCCGGCATGCGCGGCCAATCCAGAACCTGTAACGTGTGAAGCACCTGCAGCACGCTGAGCCCCCCGGCCGTCAGCGGTGCGGTGTGGATGTTGCGTTCGCCGAAATCCCAGCTCAGCGGCGGTACGAGGCGGGCCCGATAAGCGGCCATATCCTGGGGCGTCACCAGCCCTCCGTGCTGTCGAAAGGCATCGGCGATCCGCTGAGCCACGTCACCGCGATAGAACGACTCGACCGAGTTACGGCGGGCCAGCGTTTCGAGCAGCTCGGCCAGCGGCAGATTACGAAACGGTTCGCCCGCCCGAGGCGGCTCGCCATGGGGCAGATACAACACGCTGGATCCCGGATCCCGCGCGAACAGCTCCTGGCGGCCCCGGATCGCCGTCGCCAGGCCGGTCGGGCAGGGAAAGCCGTCGCGCGCCAGCCGAATGGCTGGCTGCACCAGCTCGCCGAACCCTCGGGTGCCAAACTGGTCGATGCACAACTGCAAACCAGCCAGAACGCCGGGAACTCCCGCCGACAACCAGCCCGTACTCGACAACCAATTCGAGCGACTCAGACCGTCCGGCAAACGTCCCGCGGCGTCCGGCTGAAACAGCGTCGCGGGAGTCGAGGCAGCGGCGGTGGTATTCGCATCGACCGCCACGATCTTCTGCCCCGCCATAGCGACGACAGCCGATAAGCCGTAACCTCCGATTCCCGTGCTCGCCGGCGCCGCGATCGCCGCTGCCAGTGCTGCCGCCACCATGGCGTCGACGGCGTTACCGCCCTCGGCAAGAACTTGCAGACCGACTCGCTCGGCGGTCAGCTCGCCGACGACATACCCTCCATCCCGTTCCGCGGCTGCGGCCCGCCGTGAATCAAACCGCTCTACCGCACCGGCGGCGAAGAAAGCGCCTGCCGAACCGACAAATCGCCGCCTGGATATTGCACGAGGAGTCATCGTTCACTGGTCCCTGTGTCCGAGGAAAGGTCCGGGAAAAACTGGGGCGGCACGGGAACTGCACGAGACCGGCGGGTAGATCTTGCGGATCCGTCCCCTCACCTTAGGGAATTTGGAGGCCACACCAAAGCGCGGCATTCCTGACCGTTCAATCGTAGTCCTTTGTGCTCGTATCAGGGATGGGGAACGCGTCGTTCCCCATCGGTGTGCCCGAATCAGCTGTACTCGAGGAGTTCTCCATGCAGGTCCTGGTCAATACAGATAATCACATCACGGGGGTGGAGGAACTAACGCAGTTTGTTGAAGCCGAGGTGGAAAATACGCTCGGTCGGTTTGGTCCGCAACTGACGCGGGTGGAAGTCTACTTGAGTGACGAAAACAGCCACAAGTCGGGGGACGACGACAAGCGATGTGTCATGGAAGCCCGGCTAGCCGGGCTTCCACCCATCGCGGCCCGCGTCACCGCTGCCACTCTCGAGCAGGCGGTCAACGCAGCCTCCGAACTGCTTGAAAAGAATCTCGACCGAACCTTGGGACGCCTCGAAGATCGGAAGGGACGCACCTCCTATGGTGGCGATCAAACGATCTGAGGCGTCGGGATAATCTTCGCAAATAACGAACGCCCGGGCATGGACTTTGGGAATCTTTTTTGCTGGTGCGGTGCGCTGGCTGTTCCTCTCAGCATGATCCAGGATTTGGAGACGCTTCCATGCTGTTTTCGCCTGCCGCCGTGCTACGCATGTGGCTCTGCGGTTTCTTGTCATTGGCCATTCCGGTGTTAGCCGGATACCTCCTGGTGCGCTGGTACGACGACTTACCCCGGGAAAAACGCCTGATCGTTCAGCGCGGCTCCGAAACGAGCACGGAGACGCGGACCTTGGCAAGTCCGATTGCCAGGATCTCGGCTTGGCGACCTGGCCGGAACAAGGAA
>JBFWYF010000941.1:0-3308 GCA_050186685.1 Pirellulaceae bacterium | reverse complement strand
CCCCGCGGGCGTTTTGGCGCTGGCGTCAAATGGGCGCGGCCGGGGTTATGTGTCGGATCCTATTCTACAGAATGGTCATGGATTGCTGGCCATCCTGCCTTTCCTGGAGCAGACGGCGCTATACGACAAGTTCAATCATGTCGCGGCGTACGGCGATTACCGAGATCCGAGCGTATCGACCCCCTTCCCCGCCCTGACCGCACTGGCAAGCGGAAATGCCAAGTTGTCGGTCGAGAAAGTGCCGGCGTACCAGTGTCCGTCGGACAGCGGCGACCCGATTCAATTACCCGCATCCGGTGGCCATTACACGGCCTCCAACACCTTACCATCGCGGAAGGTGACCTACGATTTTCTGATGCCCGACGATACGTTGTGCTGCGCCAACTACCACCGCAACACGTCGATCGCCAATCGATATGCCTTCGGCGAAAACAGCTTTTCGCCCATGGCCACCATTACCGATGGCACGAGCCACACGTTTGCGATCGGGGAGATCACCCTGCAGCTCTACAACGGCCGTACGACGGGCTGGTCGTTTGCCGGCTGGGTCTCCGTCGGTGTCGATCCGGTGGGATCGTGGAACCTGACGTTTCCCCCGACGGGGATCAACGTGTGGAACTACGCAAACCGAGCTTCTCCGCCGAACAACATGCGTGGGCAGCGAGCCAGCTGGTACAACGCAGCCAGCCTGCACCCCGGCGGCTGTCAGTTCACGATGGCCGACGGATCGGTGCATTTCATTTCGCAGACAACTGACATCGTGACCTTGACGAATCTTTCCAAGATCGCGGACGGCCAGGCGGTGAACCTGCCCTAGGCCCTTTCCCGTCGATAGCTCCTTTCGCCGGAAAGAGGGGAGTCGCCGGGACCCGGCGGACCACTCGCGTAGCTTCTTTCGCCAAAAAGGGGCGCCGCGCCAACTAATCCCGCACGGTTCCCCCTGCTCTGCGAGCGTAGTTACTCGCGAAGCCGCACCGAATCAACAACTTCACTTCGTCCCGGAGACACACGTATGAAACAGGTACGGTTCGGCTTCACACTTGTCGAATTGCTGGTCGTGATCGCCATCATCGGTGTGTTGGTATCGCTGTTGTTGCCCGCCGTGCAATCGGCACGCGAGGCCGCTCGCCGCATGCAGTGCTCGAACAATATGAAGCAACTCGGCCTGGCGCTGCACAACTACGAGAACACGTACAAGCAATATCCGGCGGCGGGTCGCGGTTACGGGATGTGCCCGGGGTTGCCGGAGAACGGGCAGGTCAAGAATTCGAATGGGTTGGTGTCGCTGTTGCCCTATCTGGAATTGCAGAACATCTACGACAAGTTCAACCATTCCCAGTCGTTTTCGCGGCATACCGGCGCTGGCCGATCCACGGGATCGCTCGTCGGCGACCCGGTGACCAACGGCAACGCCGCGCTCGCCGAAACGATCCTGCAGGTCTTTATCTGCCCCAGCGACAATAACGGGCCGCGCGACCGCTGCTGCTCGGGGGAAACGCACTACGGCCCTGGCGGCACATTCAAGGGAGCCGCGACCAACTACGATTTCATTACGTCCGCGGGTGATTTCAGCAACCACCTGACTTGGAAGAACGCCACCACGGAACGTCGCATGTTCGGTCAGAACAGCGATACGAAGCCCTCCAGCGTCATTGACGGCTTGACGGCCACCTTTGCTTTTGGTGAGACGACCAAGTTCCATGTCAACGGTTCCGCGTTCGCTTGGGCTTACCGGGGCTGGGTCATGACGGGAGTCGACCCTTACCGGAGTGCGAGGGACGGTGGCATCAATGTCTGGCACCAGCCCTGGATCCATCCCGCGTGGGTGGCTCCACCCTTCGAGCCGATTCGCGGCCGCGCTCGATCGTGGTGGGTGCCCGCCGCCAGCCTTCATCCGGGTGGCGCTCAGTTCACGATGGGCGACGGCTCGGTGCAGTTCATCAGTCAGACGATTGACACAACGACCAATGGTGTGCTGCACAACCTGACGCGCATGGGGGACAACCGCTCCGTGGCCATTCCCTGAGCAGGCGGAAGGCTTTGTATTTCCCATCCCAGGGTCCGGGAGAGATGTGATGACGATTTGGCGACGTGGGTGGGCCGTGCTGGTGGTTGTGTGCGTCGGCGGTTGTAGCGGCGATGGGTTGACGCGCGTCCCGATTCAGGGACTGCTGACCGCGCAGGGCGTGCCGCTGGAGAATGCGACCGTGCAATTCATGCCGCAATCCGGGACGCCCGGTCAAGGGGCGATCGGCACGACGGATGCCGACGGTCGTTTCACCTTGATCAGCTCGCGCGAGAGTGATGAAGGAATCCCGCCCGGCAAGTACAAGGTGCGGGTTACCCGATTGATCGATGGCGACGGCACGATCCTGCCCGCCGATTCCCGGGAGGCCGATTATCCCATGTCTAGGGAATCCGTTCCGCTTCCCTATTCCGGTCTCGATTCGCCGCTGGACGCCGATATCTCCGATGCGGGGGGTGAACTCAAACTGGATATCCCCCAGAGCGTTCCCGGGAAAAAGAAAACCTGAGCTGACTGGACTCTCGTCCCTACGAAGAGAAGACGCCCTGATGATCGTCGGAATCCGCAGTTACTCCGCATCGGTTCGGCGAGCGTACTGGCCAGTGCTGATGGGCACGTTCGTCCTGCTGGCAGGCTGCGACGCCGCCGGCGGGCCGATCGTTCCTACTTCGCCCCGTGCGCGGGCGATCGTGCCACGTCCTGGCGGTCCGAGCGAGCCCGCGGAAGTCGAACTCAGCGATCATCGCGTGCGTGTGGATGATTCCGGTGTGTTCTACTTCGACGTGAAGTATCGCTTTAATCGCGGTGCGCCGCGCCAGTTCTACATGCTCACGGTCAAATTCCCTGGTACGAACAACCTCTGCATCAAGCGGATGGAGGCGTGGGAGTTGACCGACGCGGGGCAGATCCGGGACGGAATCCCTCTCTACGAACAACCGATCCAAGACTACGAAATCTCGTTCTCGGAATCGGACTCGCCCATGAACGAGTACCGACTCATCTCGAATGTGCTGACTGGCACCTGGTCGCCTGCTCGTCGTGCCGCGGACTGAAGAAGGAAGCGGTAGCAATCGGGAACGCGTCGGGGCATAATCGACGCGGTTTTCTCGTACCGGTTTCTTCGTGCGGAGCGTGCCATGTGGCGACGGTCAGTGCTGGCGGGCTTGGTGTGCGGGTGGTTGGCGGCAATTGCCGGGGCGCAGGAGAGAACCGAAGCCGTTGATCGCGAGGTCGTCGCCCGGATTCGCGAAGAGGGGCTGCAGCGGTCGCAGGTGATGGAGAC
>JBFWYF010000940.1:0-3310 GCA_050186685.1 Pirellulaceae bacterium | reverse complement strand
CGACCCCCGTGTACCGCGCGCTCGGCAGAGTCCCTGGCCGCTGATTGTGATCCGTACCGTGCGGGGCGTCTGCGTCGCGGCCGGCATCCTGGGCTTCTTTCTCGCCTTCGAGACCGATGCTCCCTCGGCGCCTCTGCTGCGCTCGCTCAATGTCCTTTTCGCGACCGCCGCGATCGTGCTCACGGTACTTCCGGTGCTCGAGGTGCCCTGGCGGCGCCGGGACGATGCCACGGTATCGGAGCAGTGGTTAAGAGCCGTCGTCGTCGCCATCACGTTGATGGGCGCCTTCTACCTGCACCATGCCTCGCGCCGCAATTGGTTCCCCCTCGACGGCGGCCTTGGCTCCGCTCCGGCACTGCAATGGTGGTGGCGCATGACGGTGCTGGTCTGGGTCTGTCTCGGACTGCTCGCCGTCTTTCGACGCGTCACCTACCTGGGCTGGAGTCCCGCTACGGTGCTCGTCCTTTCGTTTCTGACTGTCATTCTCCTAGGTACGGGGCTGCTGATGTCGCCGTATGCCAGCGCCAGTGGTCGCAGGACCGAGTTCGGTGTGGCGCTGTTTACCGCGACGAGCGCGACTTGCGTGACCGGACTGGTCGTGGTGGATACGGGTACGCACTGGTCCCGCACCGGACAGACGATCATCCTCGCCCTGATTCAGGTCGGCGGTCTGGGAATTATGACCTACGGCGCCTTCTTCAGCCTGGTGGCTGGACGGGGATTGCTGGTCCGGGAAGCGGCGCTGCTCAGCCAGCTGCTCGAGCAGCGGATGCTCTATCGAGTCCGCACGCTCGTAATATCCATCCTGCTCACGACGCTGGTCTGCGAACTGGCAGGTGCGTGGCTGCTGGCGGGACTCTGGCCCGATCTGGCCTGGGGAGACCGCCTGTACTACGGACTGTTTCACTCGATCAGCGCCTTCTGCAATGCCGGGTTCGGTTTGCAGGCCGACAGCCTCGAACAACACGCGACCGCCTGGCAGGTCGCGTTGGTCGTCGCACCTCTGATCATCGTGGGCGGGATCGGGTTTGTCGTGCTTGACAATCTGACGCAGCTGGCGATGGCCGCATTTCGCCGCCACGTAGCTCGACGTCCACGTCCGATAGACCAGCCGGTCGTGCGCCTGACGCTAACGTCGCGGTTCGTGTTGACCACGACGGCGATCCTGCTCGTCGCGGGTATGATCGGCTTCTTGTTGCTTGAGCACGACGGCGTCTTGCGCGAGCGTTCGTGGGGCGAGCGGCTGGTCATCTCCTGGTTCCAGTCGGTGACGTGCCGCACGGCCGGCTTCAACTCGGTCCCCGTCGCGCCCTTGCGGGAGGCAACGCTTGTGCTGATGGTAGTATTGATGTTCATCGGTGCGGCTCCCGGATCGACGGGAGGTGGCATCAAGACGACGACGGTGTCGGTCACCTGGTTTACGTTGCGGGCGGTGATGCGCAACCGTCGCTATGTCGACGCCTGGACACGCAGCATTCCCGAAGTTGTTGTACACCGGGCTCTGCTGATCACCTCGCTGGCTACCGCGCTCGTCGTGTGCCTGACCACGATGCTGCTCGTGACGGAACATCGGCCGGGACGATTTCTCGAGTACTTGTTCGAGGTGGTCAGTGCGCTGGGAACGGTCGGGTTGTCGACCGGGGTAACCCCTGAGCTGACGGGCGTCGGCCGTGCGATCATTATCCTGGCCATGTTCCTGGGACGCGTTGGCCCGCTTACGCTGTTCATTTCGCTGGCCAGCCAGAGGGACGCGAGCCGCTACCGCTATCCCGAAGAGCCGGTCATGCTGGGGTGAGGGAGGCCAGGATGCAGGGGACTTGGCCGGGGAGCGCCCGTGCCGGTTGCGGCCCGACCCGGGAACGATCAGACGTAGTCCAGGGCACCTCCGTGCGGCCCTGGTTCGACATGCCACGGGGAAGAAACAATGCAAAAGATCGCGGTGCTCGGTTTGGGACGGTTCGGCATGCGCCTGGCTTGCGAACTGGCCGCGAGCGGTGTCGAAGTCATTGCGGCGGACCGGAATGGGCGTCTGGTTGACGATGCCAAGGATTACGTCACCCTGGCCGTGCAGATGGACTTTACGGACGAGGATGCCCTGCAGTCGCAGAACATCGGCAAAGTGGATGTCTGCATTGTGGCGATTGGCGAAGGCTTCGAGGCGACGTTGCTGACGACGCTCAATGTTAAAAAGCTGGGCGTTCCGCGGGTGATTGCTCGGGCCCAGACCGTCGTCCAGGCGGAGATCCTGTCGCGAATCGGCGCCGACGAGATCGTACAGCCGGAAAACGCGGCGGCCCGGGAACTCGCGCGACGGTTGTCGCACCCTCGGCTGCTCGATTTCGTTCAGCTCGACGCGAGCCACTCGATTTTTCAGCTGCACGCCCCCCGACGCTTTGTCGGCAAGACACGTGTGGAGTTGCGGCTGCGCACGGCGTATCGCGTCAATCTGATTGCGATTAAACGCCGCGAGTCCGTTGCGGACGGCACGACACGCGAACAGATCATCAGCGTGCCGGACAAGGACGACACGATTCAGGAAGGCGATACGCTGGTCCTGGTCGGAAACGACGAGGCCATTGCATCGCTGCCGCGCGACTGACGCGACCCCGTCAGCTGACCCGCCGGTCGCCTGCGCTGCGCCGGTAGCCTGAATTGAGCCGGCGTGCGAGCCGCGGAAACGGCTACAGCTTCCAACCGTCGGGCAGAGTCGAGTCCTTGATGACCACGGGGATGCCATCCCGGACGACGCAGTCGTCGGCGTCGGCGGTGTTCTCGACCCGCTGGGAATTGACGATGCGGACGTTTCGGCCGATACGGCAATTCTTGTCGAGGATGGCTCCCTCGATCACACTGCCCGCGCCGATGCCGAGTGGCGGACCATCTTGGGCCGACCGGCTGTCGGAGTCGTACATATCGGCGCCCATCACGATCGTATTACGGATAGTGACGTTCTCGCCGATGACACAGCGCAGGCCAATGATGCTGTTTTCGATGTGGACCCCTTTGCCAATGCGGCAACCTTCGGCGACGAGGCTCCCCTTGATCGTGGCCCCATCGAGGCTCGTGGGCGGAAGGAAGCGGGCGCGTGAGTAGATCGGGCCGCTTGCCGCCTGAAACTGGAAAGGGGGTGTGGCGCTGGCCAGGCTGAGATTCGATTCGAAGAAGGCTTTGATCGTTCCAATGTCTTCCCAGTAGCCGTCGAACAGGTGCACCATGACTCGCCGGCTGCGCACAGCCGCGGGAAAGATCTCAGGGCCGAAGTCCTGGTAATTGGTCTTGGTCAGAACATCGATCAGCGTCTCGCGATTGA
>JBFWYF010000939.1:0-3315 GCA_050186685.1 Pirellulaceae bacterium | reverse complement strand
CGCCGCAGTGAATGATTGGAGAATTGCGTACGGTTTCCACCGCGCTGAACGAGCAGACGGTTCCCGGACTTTCGACGACTTGGAGGATCGCATGCCACGCTACACTTTCCTAGTGTCTGGATTGCTGGCGGTCGTGTCACTGGGCGGCGAATTGGCATTATGCGCGTCCCAGTTCGACAGGGATACCGACAAACTCGATGCGATCTTGCGGCGACTGGAATTGCTCGAGGCGCGGTTGGAACGAGTCGAACGTGCCGTGTTGCCGCGTTCAAGTCCCATTCCTTACACGTTTGATCGGGATGGAACGCTGCGCCGTGGTGGACGGCCAGTCGGATATTGGGGAATCGATCATCCGACCGTTCCCATGCGGCCCTCGATCGAGCTGCGCAGTCCGTGATTCCGCTGCGCTCGCGAGCCCATTCGCTTGCCTGACTGGGTACCGGCCGGCCGGGAGACGCGGGGAGGAGTTGAAACGCAGAGACCGCAGATTATCGCGGAGGAGCGCAGATCCTCTCTGTCTTTCCGCGCCCTCTGCGACATCCGCGTTTAGCTTCGCCGCCATCGTGTCGAGCGACTCAGACCAGGATGGGTTCGATGACGTGGCCTCGCGAGACGATAAACGGGCGCCCCAGCGGGTCGTGATACTCCGTCTCGGGCGCATGGCCCAGGCAATGAAAGACGGTGGCCAGCAAATCTTCGGGGCGAACGAGCCCGTCGCGCGGGTAGGCTGCCAGCTTGTCGGAGGCTCCGTGTACGACGCCGCGCCGGATGCCGCCGCCCGCGAGTGCCACCGAAAAGACCGGGCCCCAATGGTCGCGACCCGCTCGCGCGTTCATGCGCGGAGTACGACCGAACTCGGCCATACATACGACGAGCGTCTCGTTCAGCATGCCTCGCTCGTCCAAGTCCTCGAGGAGCGCGGCAAAGGCCTGATCCCACGGGGGGACCAGCACGTTGCGCAGGCGATTGGTTTCATCCGTGTGAGAATCCCAGCATGGATTGGCGCTCGGCTCGTCCGGACCGCGATACCAGTTCACCTGGACCAAACGGACGCCGGCTTCGATCAGCCGGCGGGCGAGCAGGGTGCTCTGACCGAACGGCGTCTGGCCGTACCGCTCGCGCGTCGCCGCTGGTTCATCGCCCAACCGAAAGGCCGCCCGCGCCGGGGCGGAACTGAGCACGTCGTAAGCCCGCCGAGCCAGTCCTGTGAAATGCGCCAGGCGGTCACTGCGCTCGAGCGCCGCCAGCTGGCCGTTCAGCTGCTGTAGGAGCGATGCACGCCCTTCGAGCCGCCCGAGCGGGATATCGAGCGGCAAAGTGAACTCGTCGATGCGGAAATCGGGGGCGTGGGGCTCGCACCGGAACAGCCAAGGATCGCAGCTGCGACCGAGAAAACCGGCATCCTGGCCAGGCCATACGGATCCGTCCGTATTAAAGATGTGCATCGGCAACCGTACGGCGGCGGGCAGCATGCCGGGCGACGACGTCAGCCGTTGAACGACCGCTCCGAGGTTCGGCCAATCGTTCGGAGCGCCGGGGTTCGCGTTCTCGCGGTTCTGCGGCGCATGCGGCCGCCCGGTCATCATGTAGTAGCCGCTGGAGGAATGGGCGTTATCGCCGGTGGAAACCGCACGCAGGATGGCCAGTTTATCGGCTTGCCTCGCGAGGCGAGGCATCAGTTCGCCGACCTGAAAGCCATCGAGCGAAGTGGCGATGGGACGGATTTCACCGCGGGCCTCGGCCGGCGCGTCCGGTTTGAGATCCCACGTGGACTGTTGAGGCGGGCCGCCTAACAGGAACAGGACGATGCACGAGCGCGCCCGGCCGAACGACCGGGGCGCCGAGGCACCGGGCACCGCCGCCGCCTGGAGCAGCTGGGGCAGCGTCAGACCTAGCAGGCCCGTTCCGCCCACGCGCAGTACCTCGCGCCGGTTCAGGTGCCCGGATCCAGCTCGGATCGGGGCTCGCAAGTTGAACATCATCGACCTCCCGGAGTGGTTTCCTCTCACCCAGCCTCGGGCTACCTTATTCCGCCATACGGTACTCGGTTCCCGCTGGAATAGAAAGGCTTCCGGAACCCTCGACCGCTGCGTGGATCCCTCTCGGCATTGCGGTTGCTTCTATTTGGGGAGGCATTCAAAAAGGCCACCCGCAACGAAAGGAGCGCGCCATGACGCTCACATTGCCACGCGCACTGTCCGGATCTGGATGGTGGACGCATCTTGTGGTCTGGGGGATCTTCTTCGCCGCGATCGGACTGTTAGCGGCTCGTGGGCAAGACACGAAGCCTCGACTCGACGTGACGATCGGTGGGCCGGTATCGAACTCGGTGACGTCGTCGCCGGCGGCTGGCGTGGACGAGAAAGGACCTGCCACTCCCGGAACGCTGGGAGCCAGGAAGCCGCGCCAACGAGCAACGCGGCCGGAAGACAAATCCAAACGCCAGGACAAGCCCGCACAGCAGGTGCCGCGCGCCGAGCCACCCGAGACGCCGACGGTGTCGCGACGCGGCGGAGAACTGTACGAGCGGCTGCTGCGGAGCACCGCGTGGGTGGTGATTCGCAGCGCGGCGGATCCGGACAGTTTGCGCTGGGGTACAGGCTGGGTGCTCGATGCCGAACGCCGACTGCTGATCACGAACCAGCATGTCGTGTCGGGAGGCGCAGATGCACCGGACCAGGTCGCTCCGGATGACGAGGTGCGAGTTTACTTTCCCCAGCGCCGACAAGGCGAACTCGTGACCGACCGCGGGACGTATCTGGAACAGCACGAACCGGTGCTGGCCGAGATCTTTGACGTCCACGTCCTGCGCGATCTCGCCGTCTTACGTCTGGCATCCCTGCCGCCGGGCACGACCGCCGTGGAACTGGCCCGCCACGGAGCGCGACCGGGCGACTCGGTCCATTCCCTGGGGAACCCGGGGGCCAGCGACGCGCTGTGGGTATACACCAGCGGAACGGTGCGCCAGGTGTACCGTGCACGCAGTACCTACGAGCACGGCATGGTCCGCGACTTCCTCCGCGTCGAAACGCAGTCGCCCACGAATCCGGGAGACAGCGGCGGGCCCGTCGTGAATGAACAGGGCGAGTTGGTGGCCGTCAACCAGGGCTACACGGAAGGCCGCCTGATCAGTTGGTTTATCGATGTCAGCGAGGTTCGGGACTACCTGGCGAGCCTCGAGCCATATTGGGCGCCGGCAAGCGCCGAAGCCTTCAACGATCGCGGCGTCCATTACTACGAGTGCGGCCGCTACGATCGGGCCGCGGCCGACTTTACCGAGGCCATTGTGCGGGATGCGAAGTTGGCCGATGCGTA
>JBFWYF010000938.1:0-3316 GCA_050186685.1 Pirellulaceae bacterium | reverse complement strand
TCGCTATCAGGCGGTAGACCCCGATTGCCAGGATCAGCCCGAGCAGCCCATAGATAATCGCGCTCGCGAGCAGACGGGCGCGAGGCCCATGGGGGCTCCGGCGAGCTGTCTTTACGGACCGCTGCGGTCGCATCCGTGGCAGCGGCCGGACGACGGTACGGGCTCCTGCGCGGACGGTTCCGACGACGTTTCGCAGAGCACGGGTCTGCCGGAAAAGGTCGAGCATCCATGACCGGGACTGGTACTGGGAGGCGGTATCGCCCAATCGAAACTTCTCCGACCAGGCGACCAGCGGGCGGAACAGTAACTGGTCGTACGCGAGGATGACGACGAACATCGCGACAAGGACGAGGCCGATTGCCCTGAGATCCTTCTGCTGAATGGCCAGCGCGACGTATGAGCCGATGCCTGGCAGGGAGACTTGGAACTTGCCCACCGCGATTGCCTCGGAGGCGACGACAAAGAACCATCCCCCGGAGACAGACATCATGGTGTTCCACACGAGGCCCGGCGTCGCAAACGGCACCTCGAGCTTCCAGAAACGTTGCCAGGACGAGAGCCCGAAGAGCTGTGACGCTTCCTCCAGATCCTGTGGAACGATCTTGAGCGATTGATAGAAGCTCAAGGTCATATTCCACGCCTGCGACGTGAAGATCGCGAAGATCGATGCCAGCTCGACGCCCAGGAGATTCCCCGGGAAGAGCCCGGCCAGCCCGGCAATCACGATGGACAGGAAGCCCAGGATGGGCACGGACTGAAGGATATCGATCGCGGGGATGATGAGAACCTCGGCCCGCCGGTTCTTCGCGGCCAGCGTCGCGACGGAGAGGGTGAAAATCAGCGATGCGATTAGAGCCAGGGCCATACGGAGGACCGAGCGCAGGGCGTATTCCGGCAGGTGCCATGCGTCAAGAGAGACACGGCTGACGTTATCACCAGCCTGATACGGCGCGGACATCTGCCGGCTACCCCAGGCAACGATGGCGATAAGGCTCAGGACGAGCAGAAGGGCGAGCACATCCCAACGATTGGGGCGGAGCGTGCGCCCAGGCACGGCCGTGGTTGGGGAGAACACAGGAGAACCCCTCCGTCTGCGGGGTAGCAGACAGGACCGATGTTAACGAGCTGCGAAGACTTCGGATCGTGCGCACAGGCAAACGACGTCAACAGCGCTATACCTCTGGAGTGGAGGTGGAGGCCCCCGTAGCCCGCGAGGATGCAACCCCGCAGTCACCATTCCCGTCACTTAGGCGCGAATGCGCGAGATTGGTTGCTCCCACCTATCCACCGGCGTGTTTGCCACTCGCCGGCCTCACAGCGCAAGCGCGCACGGCCGCGTGCGCGATCGCAATGCCGCTGGGGCATTAGCACCGATATCGTCCGGTGGCCTTTCATGGCCGGGTATGACGACTCTGGGCCTGACTTGCCGCCTGGGCAATGCCTGCCAGCTCTGGCGAGGCAGTTCTGAGGACAGGGAGCGTCGGAGTCTTTCGCCGGGTTCGAAACTCTGCTCGTCGCCATTCCTGGCGCCCCTGCGTTCGTCCCGGCACGTTCTAAGCCTCCGCGTGGCTTAGCGCAGCCGGCCGCGAACGTCTCACACACGCCGGTCGAAATTGGCGCCGAGGCTCTGATCCAGCAACGCGACCAGCTCCTGGCCCATCGCCTTTTCGATCTTCATGACCTTGTGCGCCGCCAGGGCAGCAAGGCGCGCCTGGATAGCCCCGGCCTGCGAGTCCAGCAGAACGCTCGCAACATCGATCCCCGTTATTTCCATGCCATGGGTATCGGCATGTTGCCGGCCAAACGTAGCAGCACGGCCTGCTGAATACGCAGCAGCGCCACTCACCGGCCGGTTACATTGCGAGAACAACCGGGCAAGTTCGGGCGAGCTTTCCGAATGACAACCTTCTGGGACCTATAGTCGGCTTCGAATTTCGGCCCGGCGGCGCGTGAATCTGCGCATGCAAGGCTGGCACGGAGCGGCACGAATGCGTCGGTGATGACAGCGGGCGAATTACGTGGCGCCGCTCAATCAACAAAAAGGAGAGGATGATGAGTAACGAAGAAGTCGTACCGGAGACACGGGGTGTAACGGCGGAGATGCTTGCCTCGGTAGACCTTGGGCCGGAGATCGAGGGAATGGCGGGGCGCCGACTTCGAATGCGGAAGTTCACCTTCGCACCAGGCGCCGTGTTTGGCCCGATGCACGACCATAAAGGCAGGCCGGGTACTGTCTACATCCTGCAAGGGACGATTACCGATCACCGGGATGGAATCGCTACCGATTATGGGCCGGGGGTGGGTTGGCCAGAGGACAGCGACACTACTCACTGGCTGGAGAACAGGGGATCGATTCCAGCGGTCGAGATCTCGGTTGATATCGTTACGCAAGAGTAGGGCTTCCGCGACCTCTCACACACGCCGGTCGAAATCGGCGCCGACGCTCGGATCCAGCAACCCGACCACCTCCTGGCCCATCGTCTTCTCGATCTTCATGACCTTGTGCGCCGCCAGGACCGCGAGCTGCGCCCGTATGGTCCCGGCCTGCGAGTCCAGCAGCACGCTCGCGACATCGATCCCCGTTATTTCCATGCCATAGGTATCGGCCGTCCAGCTGGAGCCATAGCCGTCGCTCTCGGCCGCTTACGACGAAGCGCCACTTTTATCGCTTGACACATGCCTATATGGGAATATGATTCGGCCATGGCACGAGCCGCAACCACGTCCGACGTCTTCAATGCGATCGCCGAGCCACAGCGCCGGGAGATCCTCCTCCTGCTGCGGTCTGGTGAGCGGCCAGTGACCGAGCTGGCCCAGGAGCTGGGGATGACCCAGCCCGGGGCGTCCAAGCACCTGCGCGTCCTTCGCGAGGTTGGGCTCGTGAGCGACCGCAAGGCGGGTAAGCAGCGGGTCTACGGCCTCGACGCCCGGGGGCTGCGACCCGTCCACGAGTGGACAGGTGGGTTCGAACAGTTCTGGAACGACAGCTTCGACCGGCTGGACGCCTACGTTCAGGACCTGAAGAAGGCACGACAGGAGGAGTAGCGAATGAGCACGACACGAGAAGAATCGGCGGCGCAAACCGCGACCGCTGACCGGGAAATAGTCATTTCGCGGGTCATCGACGGCCCGCGGGACCTGGTCTTCGAGGCGTTCACGGAGGTCCGCCACCTGTCGCGCTGGTGGGGTCCCCATGGGTTCACCACCACCACCCGCGCGTGCGAATTCCGCGCGGGCGGCGACTGGGACTTCGTGATGCTTGGCCCCGACGGGACGGACTACCAGGAGTGGATCACCTGGACCGCGATCGTCCCGC
>JBFWYF010000937.1:0-3317 GCA_050186685.1 Pirellulaceae bacterium | reverse complement strand
CTGAAGATCAGCTTTTTTTCCCCGGCGTCGATATGCGCAACCGCAACGGCGGCACCGCGGGTCGCGCGCAAGCCGGCATGGACCGCCACCAGAGTGCCGCGTGGACTGAATTTCGGATCCTTGTTGAACAGCTTGATGGCTTCCGCCGCGGCGCGCGCTGCAAACGTACCGTGACCCAGTCCGTCGGCTATCATTGCTGTCAGGATATCGCGACGCAGGCTGACGGCCAGTCCGTCACCGCAAACTTCTTCTCCCGGCTTGGCCTCTGTGACGCTGCCAAACCGAAACCTATGTGCCGGCGCGGATACGACCCGCTTCGGCCATAGCACAGCGAGAACCGCCGTACCGCGACCGGGGATCGAATAGACATCGAATTCGTCGGCTTGCCGGTGCACGGCACCGAAACCTGAGCCGGCTGTCCCGCCGGTCGAAAAGCCATCGCGCAGGCATTCCTGGACATTCTTCATGCCGGGTCCCTTGTCCAGGGCAAGGAGCTCGATGCCAGCGCCACTGGTTTCATTTTCAACCAGGCGGACCAGCAGACAGCCGCCGTGGCCGTGCCGCCACACGTTGGTGGCGAGCTCCGTCGCCGCAATGGCCACCCGCCCGGCATCGACATCGCCGAAGGCGGCCGTTGCGGCCACTGCTGCCGCTCCTCGCCTGGCCGCCGCAACCTGGCTTCCTTCCGTGACTGGGAAATACTGCGTGACCATCGAAGTCTACTTCCAACGTGTAATTGTGATCCGTGTTCCTTCGCCTGGTTTCGACACAATGGAGAATTCATTGACGAGTCGCTTGGCGCCACCCAGTCCGAGCCCCAGCCCCTCGCCCGACGTGAAGCCGTCCTTGAGGGCCTGTTCTATGTCCGCGATGCCCGGTCCGCGGTCTTCGAAAACAACACGCACGCCGCGACGCGGTGATACCGCGAGAAGCTCGACCCTGGCTTCGCCGCCACCGCCATAGTCAAGTGCGTTGCGCGCCAGCTCGCTGGCGGCTGTCACCAGCTTGGTCTGGTCGACGAGGCTGAGACCAGCCTCGATCGCGCGGGCGCGCACCTGTTGACGTACACGAACAACGTCATCGCCGCTTCGTATCGGCAGAGTGTCAGGCATCGTCGTCCAGGGTTTGCGCGCCGGCATTGTCGGCGGTACGGGCGTGGATCATGGCCATGCCGCGCTCCGCATCGAGCGCCGTTTTGACGCCCGGCAATTCCAGTCCCAGTTCAACCAGCGTAATGGCTACGGCCGGACGCATACCGACCACGACGGTGTCGGCGTCCAGCATGCGCGATACGCTGGCGATGTTCGCCAGCGTGCGGCCCATGAAACTATCGACGATTTCCAGCGCCGAGATATCGATCAAGACGCCGCGTGCCCCGTCCGCGACGATGCGGGCCGACAGGTCTTCTTCCAGTGCTGTCGCCAGCCGATCGTGCAT
The DNA here is from genome assembly GCA_050186685.1 of Pirellulaceae bacterium. Classification (GTDB taxonomy): domain Bacteria; phylum Planctomycetota; class Planctomycetia; order Pirellulales; family Pirellulaceae; genus CAZFLF01. The sequence goes on along the minus strand of JBFWYF010000937.1, from coordinate 1,880 downwards.
GTCGACCTGGATCGTCACCAGCAGGGCCCGGCCGATCTTGAGGATGGGAATGCGGTCCATGGCATCCATCAGAATTTGGCTGTGCGCCCGGGGATGCCGGACGCCGGGTCGGTTGCCCCACGGACCTTGGCGACGGTCCGCCCCGTGCGCTGAAGCGCTACCGCGAAAGCGTCTGCCAGATTGGCTTTCGATACCACAGTCAGTTCCACCCCGAGATGAACCATGGTCTGGGCAATCTGGGGACGGATACCGCTGATGATGCAATCGGCGCCCATGAGGCGCGCCGCGGCGACGGTCTTGAGCAGGTGCTGCGCCACCAGCGTATCCACGGTGGGCACGCCGGTGATGTCGATGATGGCGATTTCAGCTGCATGATCGACAATGCTCTGCAGCAGATTTTCCATCACCACCTGGGTGCGGGCGCTGTCCAGCGTACCGATCAGGGGCAGTGCGAGGATGCCGTCCCACAGTTTGACGACCGGTGTCGACAGCTCGGCGATTTCCTCCTGCTGACGCAGGATGACTTCTTCCCGGCTACGCTGGTAAATTTCCATCGTGTAGAGCCCGAGCTCGTCGATCAGCTCCGTCAACGTCCAGGTGTCACGGGAGACGCTATCGGCGTCGTCTCTGTGGCTCATGCGGATCCGCTGGAAGATCGGCTCCTTGAGCGAGAAGACGAACGTCGCCGTTTCGGTGGGTGAAAAGCCCTGGACCGCGCGCGATCTCGATATGGCACCCAGCAGGTCCCGCAATTTTTCGTAGGCTGGAGATTGTATGTCCAGCGATTCGCCCGTCGCCTGACGCAGTTGCGACAGCACACTGCGGCACTGAGACTCCAGTTCCGTGCGCGAGATTCGCATATCGCCAGCGATCGCATCGAGGCCCCGCTGCCATTCGGACAGGATGTCGGCTTCATGCTGGGCAATCAGGGGCGCCAGGCCGGACGCTTCGTTCTTGCTCGCCATCACGTTCTCCGGCTCTTTAAGCATCGGTGGTTGCCGCGGGCCGATGAGATCCGGCCCGCACGCGCGGAAAGGCTGTCCTTCCCGCATGGCGAAGACGCTAACATGGAGCCCGTCTGGGAAACGATAGACATATCGGTGAATGCTGCATGCCGGGCATCAACGCGCGATAACTTAGGTTCTTCGGTCGCAGATTCTTGAAGCCGGGAACCGGACCGGCAATCCGGTCGTTTGGGGGAAATACGTCCGTATTGCCGATCCGGAGAGCCTGTTGGCAAAGCGTGCCCTGTCCCAGTATCGGGCCAAACGGGATTTCACGCAGACGACCGAACCGCGCGACGCGGCCGGCGTCGTGGTCTCGCCGCGGGCACGCTTCGTCGTCCAGAAGCATGCAGCCTCCCGCCTGCACTATGACTTCCGGCTGGAACTCGATGGTGTCTTCAAATCGTGGGCCGTGACACGAGGCCCGTCGCTCGACCCGCATGACAAGCGCCTCGCGGTCGAGGTCGAGGACCATCCGCTCGCCTATGGCGACTTCGAAGGCACGATACCCAGGGGCCAGTATGGTGGCGGAACCGTGATGCTCTGGGATCGCGGCTACTGGGTTCCAGAGGATGGACGTGCGCCGCAGGATGCCCTGCGCGCTGGCGACCTGAAGTTCACCCTGGCCGGCGAGAAGCTGACGGGAAGCTGGGTCCTGGTGCGGATGAAGCATGATCGCGCCGGCGGAAAGCGCAATAACTGGCTGCTCATCAAGCATCGCGATGTTGCCGCCGTTGACGGAAACGGGGTGGCAATCCTGGAACAGGATCGGTCCGTCGCGTCCGGCCGCAGCATGGAACAGATCGCTGCGGGCAAGGGGCGGGGGCCGACGCCGTTCATGCGGGGTGGCCGTGGCCGGGAGAGCGCCGGGGCAGT
>JBFWYF010000936.1:0-3319 GCA_050186685.1 Pirellulaceae bacterium | reverse complement strand
AGCAGTAGCGACGCACCGTGCCGGCGGCATTGACCTGGTAGACCGCGTGCGGGCGGACGACGGTGTCGGTGCAGCCAGTGCGGGCACCGTAGTCGTAGGCATGCTGGAGCAACTTCGTGCCGAACCTTGATCACTTCACGAATCTGATACGTGAGAATCTCGGCATTCCGACATACCAGATCGACGGTCGCGTCCCCACCGGCGACGAGACGGTTGACGACACTAAGAGCGATCGGCCTCAGAATCCCGGCGACGAGGACACACGAGAGCAGATTATCGATCGGTTCCTCAATCTGCCCGGGGCCGCCGCTCTCGTCACAAACCCTGCATCCTGCTCCGAATCCATCTCGCTGCACACGACCTGCCACAACGCGGTGTATCTCGACCGCACCTACGACTGCGCGCTCTTCCTCCAGTCCATTGACCGCATCCACCGCCTTGGTCTTCCTGACAACGTTCAGGTGCGCGTTCACATTGTGCAGGCAACCTGTGACGGGAATCTGACTGTCGATCACCTAGTTGGCGCCGCGCTCGCGCGGAAGGAGGCAACGATGCGGGCGCTGTTGGAGGGCGCGTCCCTCGAACCTGTCGGGCGGCTCGATCCGCTCGCCGACGCGGAGGGGTCGATTGAGGACCTCGCCGAGCTTCTCCGCTACTTCCTAGGAGAAGACCGCTAAGTGTCCTGGCCGTCCGATTGGTTCACTCCGGCGAGGTTCCGGCGGCTCGGTGATGTTCTCCCATCGATCGACGGCGCGGCACCCGGCGTGCCTGCATCTGATGCGACCCGTCGAGTGTGGCGCGCGTGCGGTGGGCCTCTCGCTGAAGTCACGGATCTCTTGGCCCTTCTGATAAGGCTCGATCTCATCCACCTGCGAAGCGGTGCCTACTTCCGAACGGGCGCCGGGAACAAGCTGACGAAGGCGCTTCGCAGAGGTGACCAGACTGGGCTTGCGCTAGCGCTGATCCACGCTGGGTGCTTTCACGATCAGGCACGGCACCTGATTGAGCGCGGAACGAGGGGCACTGCGCAACGTCTTGTCGTGGCACGCAGAGAAGCGATCGTCGGCGCGCCGCAGCTCGTGTCTCTCCTCGAACTGTGGAGCGAGGTCAAGGTTCGCCCACAGATCGTCATTCCTTTGGCGCTTGCGTCAGAGCTGGAAGCGGCATGGGCGCTGCTTCCGCCCGTGCCCGAGATCCCTGCATGGCAGCTCGAGCGAAAGCTCGTCGGAGACCGGGCAGAGCTTTACACCGTGCAGTTTGAGCGTTCGCGCGCGACCGACAGGAACAGGATTCATTGGGTGGCACGCGATGCGGATGATCTGGGTTGGGACGTCGAGGACCGTTCGACTACGCCTGTGAGGCGCATTGAAGTAAAGGGGAGCCGCGACCGGCGAGAGATGTTCTTTCTCTCCGAGAACGAGTGGAAGAAGGCCAACAATTACGGCGACACCTACTTTGTCCACTTATGGGGCGCGATAGATCTGGATCGAGAACCTGCCGTCGAGTACGCAGCGCTACGGGCTGAAGGCTACCCGGTGGAGATACAGAACCCCGCGAAGGCGATCAGTGACGGCGCGTGGATTGCTACTTCAACTCGGTGGCGCGTTGAACGGAGCGCGACATAAATATGCCCAGTGATCAACGCCGAGATACGCTATTGAACAAGGGTTAAATTGCTACATGCTTCGGCTAAAAAGTTAGAACTGTTTAACCTAAAAGTTTAGGAACCCGTTTAACTCTCCGATCAAACCCTTCGGTCGCTCGTGCGGGCGTTCAGAATCAAGAGTCATGACAATGCAGAATAGTGACATTGACTGCGGTGGCCTAACGACGCTACCGTGTCTCTCGCTTTCGGGCTAATCACACGGATACCCCGATTGGTTCTTCTAGCGTGGGCCTGACTCCTCTGTGAGCCGTTAGGTCGCCTGCGCCGGCACCTTTCAAAGAGGGTGTCGTACGGCCTGTGCACTGTCACCAATTTGTTCATTGGGTCGTGCACGGCCGTCTATCGATCTTGCGTTAGACGCCTGCCCGCACCGACCCAGAGACGGGACGCGGAGCGATGGCTCAGAGGCTCTCAAGCCCGACGGTTCAAACGCAGCAAGCTTGCTTGCCGCGTTTCCTGCGGCTGCGCGATGCCCCTGCCTACCTCGGCATGGATCGGAACCACTTCAATGGGGCCGTGCGGCCCAATTTGACAGAAATTCCGATCGGCAGGCAGGGCGTCGCATTTGACCGCCTTGAACTCGATGCCTGGGCGGAGGAGCATAAACATCGCAACGGGCGTCCCGGTCGACCGAAAGGAGGTCGTCAATGGGACGCAAGAAGGTACCGGGGCTCATCCAGAGAGGCGACGTCTGGCACATCGACAAACGCATCGGCGGGCGTCGAGTTTGCCAAAGCACTGGAACAACTCGGCTTGATGAAGCGGAGAAGTTCCTCGCCCGACTGATGGAAGAGGTCCGGCAGGCGGGCGTCTACGGCGTGAGGCCCGTTAGGACGTTCGAGCAGGCGGCAATCCGGTTTGTGAGGGACAACCAGCACAAACGCAGCATCGGCAACGATGCTGGCCGCCTGAAGGCCTTAATGCCTGTCATTGGGCATCTGCCGCTCGACCGAGTCCACATCGGCATGCTTCAGCCGTGGATCGAACAACGAAGGAAGGAGGGAATCAGCGCAGGAACGGTCAATCACGGGCTCAAGGTCGTCCGTCGCATCCTGAAGCTTGCAGCAACGGAATGGATGGATGAATTCGGGCTCACGTGGCTGGCTGCGGCACCCAAGATCCGGCTCTTGCCCGACACGGACAAGCGCCTGCCCTACCCGCTCAATTGGGAAGAGCAGACGCGGTTGTTTCGGGAACTGCCGGAGCACTTGGTGAGCATGGCGATGTTTGCCGTGAACACCGGCTGCAGGGACGGCGAAATTTGCAACCTCCAGTGGGCATGGGAAGTCCGGGTGCCTGAACTCGAGACCAGTGTATTCATGATTCCGAGTCGATACGTGAAGAATGGCGAGGAACGACTCGTAGTGATGAACCGCGTTGCAGAGTCCGTTGTGGCTTTGCAACGTGGCCGACATCCGACGCATGTGTTTGTCAATCGTGGCAAACCCGTGACGCGGATGCTGAATGGCGCTTGGCTTCGGGCGCGAGCTCGTGCGGGGCTTCCGCAGGCGCGGGTGCACGATCTGAAGCATACGTTTGGTCGCCGCCTGCGGGCGGCCGGCGTGAGCTTCGAGGATCGCCAGGATTTGCTGGGGCATTGTTCGGGTCGGATCACGACGCATTACTCGGCCGCAGAGCTCACGAGGCTCATCG
>JBFWYF010000935.1:0-3322 GCA_050186685.1 Pirellulaceae bacterium | reverse complement strand
CTGGAGGGAATGCGCGAGCGGGCTCGCGTTTTCTCCGGAAAGCTGGCGATCTACGCGTCGCCTGGACAGGGAACGCGCATTGTCGTCACGGTGCCCATCGAACCTCCCCCGGCCGGCACACCGGCTCCGCAGCCCGTGCGGGCGCCGCGCCCTTCCGTCCGCAACCGCCGCTCAGGTCCCGGGGGAAGTTCGCCTCCGAAGCCAAAGTCGTGAAAAGTAGGAAGGTTTCGGACAGGGCCTAGCAGGAGATGTTGGCATCGAAGACTCGGACCCGTGCCCAGTTATCACGGTTCTCGGCAATGAAGCGCTGATGGCGCTCGTGGACCTGGTAGCGGTCATGGGCTTCGCGGCTCTCGAAGACCAGCTGGAGGGCCACGTCGAAGTCGCGCTGGTTCACCTCGCGAGTCAGATCCGAGACGAGCGTTCCCGCGGCGAAGAAGACCGTCCCCGGGTGACCGCTCAGATACGTGCGGCAAGCGTTGAGCAAACGTTCGACCGCGGCTGGAGAATTGTCCTTCAACGTGAAATAGACCATGTGTCCGAGCAACATCATCGACGCGGTGGAACCGCCTCCGTCTGTCAAAAGGGAGTGAATAATCGAGGCCGATCGCGACCCGTGGCGCGCGGGTCAGGGCCAGGGAGATTCCAGCCGGTACCTAAGCCGGACCGTCATCGGGCGGACCGGCCGCGCGTTCCCGGGACGTATCCCCTCCCGACTCGTCGTCGGCGGCTCGATCCGAACTCCCTTCGGCCGCGGAACCGTCCTCCGGCGGAGAGTCCCCGCCTAGCGGATCGATCACGGGCCGGGCAGCCGGACGCCGGCGTGCACCGACGCGGCCGTCACGGTCCTGGAACTTCCGGCGGTCCAATCCCGCGCTTTCCAGGAGCGACCGCCCCATGATATCGGCGAACACGTCGTCTTCGGGAGGGGTCAATTCATCGCCGCCGTTGGCGGCCGGCGAATAGCGAACTTCGTAGTCCATCCGCGCGATCGTCAATCGATCACCCGGGTCGAGCCGCTTCTTCGAGACCTTCAGCCCGTTGACGCGCGTCCCATTTTGGCTGCCCAAGTCCTTGACGAACCACCAGCCGCGGTCGAGCGTCAGCTCGCAATGTTGTCCTGAGACATTGCCAAACCGCAAAACGATATCGCAGCTCTCGCGTCGTCCCACGGTCAGCTGGGTCTTCAGCAGGGGAATCGGGTCGCCGCCGCCGTTGGGTACCAATTCACCAAACATGTTCATGCTCACTCAAAGCTTGTGGCCCCGGCCGGTGTTTTCTAAGATGCCCGTGGCCACCCTCGTACGAGATTTTCCTGGCGTGGGCGGTGATCGCGGCCTGGACTGAATCTAAGCACGGAAAACGGTGGCGTCAACGATGAAAGCGATCTCCTCGGCCCTCGCACTGCCCGCCTGGCGGGCGGCGGGACTGCGTTATCACACGCTGAATTACTTTCTCCGGCGGCAATTCGGGGTTCGTGTGCAGAAGGTCAGCGTCGATGCGGGCTTTACCTGCCCAAACGTCGACGGCACCGTCACTACAGGGGGGTGCACGTTCTGCGACAACCGCAGTTTCAGCCCTAGCCGCCGCATTCCCCGCCGCTCCATCACGGCGCAGATCGACGAAGGCATTCGCCGGCTCAAGCGACGGTATGACTGTGATCACTTCACGGCCTACTTCCAGCCGGCCACGAATACCTATGCACCGGTGGATCGCCTGCGGCGGGTCTACGACGAGGCACTCGCCCATCCTTATGTAGTGGCGCTGGCCATCGGCACGCGTCCCGACTGTGTGCCTGACGACGTCCTCGAACTCCTGCAGCAGGTTGCCCAGCGAACGCACTTGACGGTTGAGTACGGCATGCAGACCATGCACGATCGGTCGCTTGACTGGATGAACCGCGGGCACCATCACGCGGCAACCGTCGATGCCATCGAACGCAGTCGCGAACGCGGCTTTCTGATTGGCCTGCACGTGATGTTGGGGCTGCCGGGTGAAACCCGGGACGATATGCTGGCGACGGCTCGCGAGGCCGCTCGACTGAACGTCGATCTGATTAAGATCCACAACCTGTACGCGGTGAAGCAAACGCCGCTGGCGGATCAGGTGGCGGGTGGCCAGGTGCGCCTGCTGGAGCGCGACGAGTATATCGCGCTGCTGGTCGATTTCCTCGAGCTGTTGCCGCCACAGACGATCGTCGAGCGGATCAGCGGCGAGGCCCCGCCGAACTACTTCGTCGGCCCCTCCTGGTGCCTCGACAAGCCCACTCTCAAGCTCGCTGTCGAGGCGGAATTGGACCGCCGCAATACCTGGCAAGGGCGGCAGTATCAGCCGCCGGTGCCTTGAAGCAGTGCCCCGGGCATCCCGCCTGCGCCCTGAGTCGCCCGCAACGCCCCCGCACCGTGCGATGCTACGGTATCAGAATTCGGCGCTGCCGGGCGTGCGGTGGAAGGGAATGACATCGCGGATATTCGCCATGCCGGTGATGAACTGCACGACGCGTTCCAGCCCCAACCCGAAACCAGAATGGGGCACCGTGCCGTAGCGGCGCAAGTCGAGATACCACCAGTAATCCTCGGTGCGCAGCCCGCTTTCCCGCATGCGGCGTTCGAGCACTTCCAGCCGTTCCTCTCGCTGGCTGCCCCCAATGATCTCGCCGACCTTGGGGACGAGTACATCCATGGCCCTCACCGTACGATCGTCGTCGTTCAGCCGCATGTAAAAGGCTTTGATCGCTTTCGGATAGTCGTACAGGATGACCGGGGAAGCAAAGTGCTTCTCCGTCAAATACCGCTCATGCTCCGATTGCAGGTCGATGCCCCACGAGACCGGGAACTCGAACGTCTCCTGGCTGCGCGTGAGGATGTCGATCGCTTCGGTGTACGACACGCGCTGAAACTGGCTCTGCAAAATCCCCTGGAGCGTCGTGATGACGGTCGGGTCGACTCGTTCCTGGAAGAATTGCATGTCCTCGGCGGCCTGGTCCAGCACGTCGCGAAAGATGCGTTTCAGAAACCGTTCGGCCAGATCCATGTTGTCGGGCAACTCGAAGAAGGCCATTTCGGGTTCCACCATCCAGAATTCGGCCAGGTGCCGCGACGTATTCGAGTTTTCTGCGCGAAACGTCGGGCCGAACGTGTAGACCTTGCCCAGCGCCGTGGCGAAAATCTCCGCTTCCAGCTGTCCGCTTACCGTCAGGTACGCAGGGCGATGGAAGAAGTCGAGTGTCGAGTCGACTTTGCCGTCGCGTACCGGCAGCTTGTCGAGGTCCAGGGTCGTTACCCGGAACATCGCTCCCGCCCCTTCGCAATCGCTGGCGGTG
>JBFWYF010000934.1:0-3326 GCA_050186685.1 Pirellulaceae bacterium | reverse complement strand
CACCGAAGCAGCCGGTTTCGACATTTCACCCACCGCGCCGCGCGTTTCGATGGTTTACACACCGTTCTTCGATGGTCTGCACACCAAGTTTCGATGGTTTGCCCACCGCCCGATTCTAATTCACAACTAATATCAAGGAGCTATTCGCCGCAATCCCCAGCGTAACTCTATTTAACACTATATTTAACACTCACCGCGCGCGTGCAGGACCTCATATGTCGGCGTCATGGATCACTGTCAGGTTGGAGCAAGCGGAGAAAAACCGCTTAGCAGGATTGGGACACGGGCCAAGCAGCACCTTGACCGATTTCCAGCACGTTCTGGCAACTCCTAGAGCGAGATTTGGGTTGCCCGCGCTCTCAAACTGGCCTACACCCCTTAAACTACGTGGCATTTGTCGCTTACGGCTACGGAAGCCACACGAACTTCGGGGATTGAGGGGAAATGGCACAGGCGAAATCAAAGGCAAAACGAGGGAACAGTACTGCCAAGATTGGCTTCGAGGAGAAACTTTGGGCGGCGGCGGACAAGCTGCGCGGCAAACTCGATCCCAAGGCAACTATTCGGAGCTTCCGAATAGTTCAAACCGAAGGCCGTCGCGGGGTCTCACGCGTTGTTGAACACTACAATCTCGACGCCATTCTGGCCGTCGGTTACTGCGTCCGCTCCCATCGCGGTACTCAGTTCCGCATCTGGGCCACCGAGCGGCTGCGCGAGTACCTCGTGCTGGGATTCACGATGGATGACAACAAGCTGGAGCAGCAGCCCGAATGCGCGGAACTCTTCACCATGCGCTGGAGAGTCGCATGAGCAGGGCGAAGCTCGCGGTTCCAGCTGATTTGCCAAAGCTGATCGCGGAAATCAAGAATCGAATCCAACAGGCCCAGACGCGGGCCGTGCTGTCGGTCAACGCCGAGCTGGTGCAGCTGTACTGGGACATCGGCCGCATTATCGCCGGCCGACAGCAGCAGGAAGGTTGGGGAGCCGCCGTCATTCCGCGGCTGGCGCGTGAACTGAAGAACGAACTGCCGGAAGAGAAGGGCTTCTCCCAGCGCAACCTGGACCGGATGATCGCCTTCTACAGGGCCTATTCCGACCCCGATGACTTTTCGCCACCGGTTGTGGCGAAATTGACAACAACCACAAAAACGCCACCGCCAGTGGCGAAATTAGCCGGCCTGACCGTCCTGCCACAGGCGCTGAACGCTCCCGGCAGCCTGCTTTGGTCGGTGCCTTGGGCGCACCACGTCGTGCTGATGGAAAAGGTAAAGGACCGCACCGTGCGCCTGTGGTACATGGCCCAGACGCTCGCCAACGGCTGGAGCCGCAATGTCCTGTTGTCGATGATCCAGTCCAAGGCCCACGCCCGGCAGGGGCAGTCGATCAGCAATTTCGAGCGACTGTTGCCGTCGCCGCAATCCGATCTGGTCCAGCAGACGCTGAAAGACCCGTATATTTTCGACTTCCTGACGCTGCAGGAGCCGTTCCACGAGCGCGAACTCGAAACCAACCTGCTGCATCAGCTTGAGCGTTTTCTGCTGGAGTTGGGCCAAGGCTTTGCCTTTGTCGGCAGGCAGCACTACCTGACGGTGGGCGACCGCGAGTTCTATATCGACCTGCTGTTCTATCACCTGAAGCTACGCTGCTTCGTCGTGATCGACTTGAAGAAAGGCGAGTTCAAGCCCGAGTACGCCGGCAAAATGAACTTCTACTTGAGCGTCGTCGATGACCAGCTCCGGCACGAAGCGGATTCGCCCTCCATCGGCTTAATTCTCTGCCAGGACCGAAACCACATCGTCGCCGAGTATGCCCTCCGCGGCGTCGAGAAACCTATCGGCATTTCCGAGTACGAACTGACACGCGCCCTTCCGCCCAGCCTGAAATCGGCACTGCCGAGCGTCGAAGAAATCGAAGCTGAACTTGCCGATGCCGCCGCGAGTGACAGCGCCACGGTCGCACTTCCCGCGCCGACAAAGCGCAAGCCCGCCAGGCCATCGAAGCCAGCTACGAAGAAGCACTCGAAGAAGGGCCGCACAAAATGACCTTGGAACGATGCCCAGGAAGTCTCATCGAGGCAGCGGAACAGCAGCGGCCGAGGCCGGGCATCGACATACCGTCGATTCCAGGAACCAGATTCGTGTTGATCCTGCACTCAAACTCGCCTACACCCCGTAAAATGGTGCCGACTGTCGACGATGGCAGCGCACGACATACACTTGAGGGACCAGCTGGACATGGCGAAAGCGAAAGCAAAACGAGACAACAACACTGCAAATCTTGGCTTCGAGGAGAAGCTCTGGGCAGCGGCGGACAAGCTGCGCGGCCACATGGACGCGGCGGAGTACAAGCACGTCGTGCTGGGCCTCGTGTTTGTTAAGTACATCTCGGACGCTTTCCAGGAACTGCACGACAAACTCGCCGCCGACAGGGATTCCAATCCAGAAGACCGGGACGAGTACCTGGCGGAAAATGTGTTCTGGGTACCCAAACAGGCCCGCTGGCCATTTATCCAGCAGCACGCCAAGTCGGGCCACGTCGATCCCAAATCCGGCAAGCGGCGCGACGTGGGGCAGCTGATTGACGATGCGATGGCGTCCATCGAGAAAGACAACCCGTCGCTTAAAGGCGTTCTCCCCAAGGATTACGGACGGGCATCGCTCGACAAACAGCGGCTGGGCGAACTGATCGACTTGATTGGCACCATCGGACTGGGGGATGCGGAGAGCCGCAGTAAAGACGTCCTCGGGCGGGTGTACGAGTATTTTCTGGGCAAATTCGCCAATGCCGAAGGCAAGGGCGGCGGCGAATTCTACACGCCGCAATCCGTCGTCAAGCTACTGGTCGAGATGATCGAGCCGTACAAGGGCCGCATCTACGACCCGTGCTGCGGCTCAGGCGGTATGTTCGTGCAGTCCGAGAAATTCGTGCTTGCCCACGGCGGCCGCATCGGCGATCTGTCGATCTACGGGCAGGAAAGCAACAACACGACCTGGCGGCTGTGCAAGATGAACCTGGCCATCCGCGGCATTGAGGGCAACATTGGACCGCACAATGCCGACACGTTCCACAGCGACCTGCACAAAGATCTGAAGGCCGACTTCATTCTGGCCAATCCACCCTTCAACATCAGCGATTGGGGCGGGGACCGGCTCCGCGAGGACGTCCGCTGGAAATTCGGCGCGCCGCCGACCGGCAACGCCAATTTCGCGTGGGTGCAGCACAAGGTCAACAAATTAGCCCCGAGCGGCATTGCGGGGTTCGTGCTGGCGAATGGCTCGATGAGCAGCAACCAGTCGGGCGAAGGCGAAATCCGCCGCCAGCTTATT
>JBFWYF010000933.1:0-3326 GCA_050186685.1 Pirellulaceae bacterium | reverse complement strand
TGGACGATTATGGGCCTTCCCTGGTCCTTTGATTAGCAAAGGGTTCCTGTGATGAACGACCTTGCGGCCATGCACGAAAAATGAAGGCGAACGTCGCTAAGGTCAAGTCGCAGGTCAAGGAAGGTCATGACCCGAAACGGTGCTCCTACTGCACGGGGGTGGGCGAACTGGATAAAGCCGGCGCCAAACAACAGGTCATCGAGACCCACACGGGCGCGGCTCCTGCGATTCGGCCTGCGAAGCACATCCGGCCATGGCCAGAGACACCATCGCCAGAAGAATGGCTAGGAACGCTGTAATCTTCATATGGCTGATACGTACCTCTCGATTAAGGGTTTGCGTGGGCACCCCAGGACGGACGGGGAGGCGGGACACATGCCGACGAATTGCGGGGAACCAGGCGGTGAGCCGCCCGGTTCTGTAACGGTACCGCAGAGAAAACCAGAGAAGAATGGTCATTCCCGAAGCTGAACGATTTGTAACGCCCGCGTGTCGGCTTCCACAGCGCGGAGAGTGATCGGCTTCGTCCGATGTAGCGGAACTTGCAAGAGCTCCGTCGCGACGCTGGTGGAATTCTGGCGACTTCCACTGCGCGCCGCCTTCGCCAGGTTCGTTTTGCCGATTTCGTGTAACAGCTCGCTTCACTTCGCGTACGAGCATTCGAAGGCGATTCTGAACGAGGAAGCCAAGGCAGTCGCAAGGGCCCTGCCCCGTGGCGCCGCACCCCTCGGGCGTCCCTGGCAACCGCTTTCCGCGAGGGGACAACCAGGAAAGGAAAGGCACGATGACAGGCTATAACAAGGCCGTGGCCGACAGCGCCATGTCCGAGGTATCGATCGACGAGATGACCGCCGTTTGCGGCGGCTTTCTTGCCGAATTCTACGAACCGGGCTACGCCATCCGAGACGAAAAGGATGTTGGAGTTACTTTCACGACCACCGGCATCTTCTGGAAGACGGCCGAAGGTAAAGTCGGCTATCACATGTACTGAAGAAGTATTCCCAACGGCAGACCGCGCGACGGCGGGTCTGCCGCACGTTTCCGTCTGGCATTCAAGCTTTGACTCTAGGAGAAAAGGGATGAATACGAACCGCAAGGGCGAAGTCGCGCACGAACACCAACCGTGGCAAGTTGTGGAATCGCAGGAATTGCTCGACGTCGCGGGTGGCGTGATGGCAGAGTTGGACGAACAGGGAAACATCCTGCGCACTTGCACCGATGCGAGGCCTCCCTACCCGGCAATCAGCTCCTTCAAGCGAAATTGGTTTTCCTACTAAATCGGTCGCCCGTCCCGGCGCAAGCAAGGCTCGACTACCATCGGCCTTTGCTTGCGGCCGTGGTCGGAGTTTGACCAAGAAAGGATCCGGAACGAGCCACACGCAGTTTTCCCGTCGGCGTCTTCGCTTGATCCGTCACCGCGGGAGGATAGAATCGGGCGGCGTCGCCACGCCGCGAAGCAAGCGTGAGGCGGAAGTGTCCAGTTCGTGAACGAGCGACCGATCCTACGGACATTTCGCATTCGTTTCCGCCGCGAGAGGTGGATCTGAACGATGTCGCTCCTTTACGTTTGTCCTTTGGGCCATCACTGGGAAGCGTCGGACGGCGTGCCTAGGGCCGACACGGCGCCAGCGACCGACGTATCCTCCCAGGCGTGTCCCGTTTGCGGCCTCGCCGGCGCGTCTTCGGACGCGACTTGTGCAGCCACGGCCACGGGCCTGCTCAACGGCGAAACACTCTCACCGGCTGAAATCGCTTCCCTGGTCCAGCCGCTGACGATCCTGAACGAGGCGGCGCGGCCAGCTCCGACGGCACCTGCCCCTGGTGTGCCATCGCAAATCGGTTGCTACGAGATCATTCGTCCACTGGGAAGGGGCGGCATGGGCGTGGTCTATCTGGCTCGCCACGTTGCCCTGCAGCGGCTCGTCGCCCTCAAGATGATCGTCGCCGGTGCGCCGGACAGTCCCGAATTGCTCAGCCGTTTTCGGCTGGAAGCGGAAGCGGTCGCTCGACTGAAGCATCCCCACGTCGTCCAGATTTATGACGTAGGCGAGGAGGACGGCCAACCCTACCTGGTGCTGGAATTCATCGACGGAGAAAGTTTGGCGGCTCGCATCGCGGGCAAACCGCAACCGATCCGACTCGCAGCGGAAATCACAGAGACCTTGAGCCGGGCGATGGGATATGCCCATCGTCAAGGAATTGTTCACCGCGATCTGAAACCTGCCAACATCTTGTTGACTCCCCGAGGCGACTCGTCTTCCGGGACCGCGGCGAGCGACAGCAACTCGCATGGTGATCCATCCGACTTATTCGTTCCCAAGATCACGGATTTCGGACTCGCGAAGCGGTTGGATGCCGGTGCTGGCCAGACGCGTACCGGCGAACTCTTGGGTACGCCCAGTTACATGGCTCCCGAGCAAGCCACGGGACAGGCTGCGAGTGGCGAGCCTGCAGTGGATATTTACGCCCTGGGAGTGATCCTCTATGAACTCCTGACGGGCCGACCACCGTTCCTCGGGCACTCGCCGCTCAGCACCGTGGATCAAGTCATTCGCCTGGAGCCGGTTCCTCCGTCGAGGCTTCAACCCCGCGTATCCCGCGACGTGGACACCATCTGCCTGAAATGTCTTGAGAAAGATCCCGCCCGACGCTACGCAAACGCCGACCAGTTGGCGGACGACCTGCGACGGTTTCTGAACGGCGAACCGATCCTGGCTCGCCCGACTAGCACCGCCGTCCATCTTTGGCGATGGTCCAGGCGTCGTCCCATGACCGCAGCGGCCATGGTCCTGGGTTGTGCGGCCGTGCTGGGACTGGTTGGCGCGGGGCGCTGGCACAACGCGCTCCTGCGGGCAGAACGCGATCGCGCGGAAGAGAACTTTTCCCTCGCGATGCGCGCGGTCGACGAAATGCTGACGGAAGTCGGGGAAGAACAACTGGCTTATGAACCCCATATGGACCAGAAACGCCGAGTCCTGCTCGGCAAGGCTCTCGACCTGTGCCAGCTCTTTTTGCGGCAGAAAGCGAACGACACGCGCGTTCAGTTCGAAACGGCTCAGGCCTACCGGCGGATGGGGGACATCGAACGCTGGTTGAATAACTACGCCCAGGCGGCCAACGCCTATCAACAGGCACTTGGCATCCTCAAAGGGCTGCGCGCCCAGGATCCGGCGAACTCCGAGTATCGGCGCTGGCTGGGCTACTGCCAGAACTACCTCGGCGAAGCGTACCGCCAATTGAGTCGCACGGCGGACGCCGAGGCCGCTTACCAACGAGCTATTACCGAAGAGCAATCGCTGCATACCCAGTTCCCGCACGGGGCCATG
>JBFWYF010000932.1:0-3328 GCA_050186685.1 Pirellulaceae bacterium | reverse complement strand
GGTCCATCCGGGAATTCCGTGGATTTGGTAGGCTGTTGGTCCAAGGAGATACCTACCGATGCGAGACCACGAGCTGTACCAGACCATTCTCGGATTGAAGTCCCCCTGGACAGTGCGCGAGGTGCGTCTGAACCAGGTGGAACAAGAGATCGAAGTTTACATCGAGCATCCACGCGCCACCAAGTTTTGCTGCCCGGAATGCCAGACGGAACTTCCCTGCCACGACCATGCCGACGAGCGTCGTTGGCGGCATCTGGATTCGTGCCAGTTTAAGACGATTCTCGTGGCGGCGCCGCCACGAGTGAATTGTCCCGAGCACGGCGTGAAGACGGCCGCGGTGCCCTGGGCCGAGAAGCACAGCCGGTTCACCATGCTCTTCGAACGCTTCGCCATTGACATGCTCCTGGCGACCCAGACGGTCAAAGGAGCCATGAACATCCTGCGACTGAAGTGGGATCAGACCTGGGCGATTGTCGAACGGGCGGTCAAGCGGGGAAAGAACCAGAAGGCCGCCCAGCCGCTGCCGCACATCGGCCTCGATGAGAAGGCGTTCTCCAAAGGCCACAGCTACGTCACCGTGCTGTATGACCTCGACCAGAGCACGGTGGAAGCGGTCTCTTGCGGCCGCGATGCCGAGAGCGCCGTCGCCTGTTTGTCGGAGCTTTCTCCCGAGCAACTGCATTCCGTCGAAGCCATCGCCTTGGACATGAGCCCCGCCTACGTCAACGCCGCCAAGCAGGTCATTCCCCTGGCGGAACACAAAATCGTGCATGATCGGTTCCACGTGATGCAACTGGCGACCAAAGCCGTCGATCAGGTGCGGCGCAGCGAACACAAGCAGTTGCTCAGCGAGGGCGATGACCGCTTGGCAAACACTCGGTATTTGTGGCTCACGTCACAGGAGAATCTGACTGACGCCCAACAATCCCGCTTTGAGGAAGTGTTCCGATCCGAACTTCTGACGGGCAAGGCATGGGCCTACAAGGAAATGCTGCGCGATCTGTGGAATCATCCCGATTCCCGATCGGCGACGACCTATTTCCAAGACTGGTATCGCCGCGTCATCCACACCAACCTGGCTCCGATGAAGAAAGTCGCCCGGACCATCAAACAGCGACTGCAGAATGTTGTGAGCTACTGCACCCATCGCATCACGAATGCCGTCGCCGAAGGGATCAACAGCAAAATCATGTCGATCAAGCGACGAGTCGGAGGCTTCCGCAACATCGAGAACTTCAAAACAGCCATCTTCTTCTACTGCGGCGGCCTCCAACTCTACCCACGGTAATCCCGGATGGACCGGATAAACACACTCGACTAAGCTCGTCGCAGGCCGGCCCCTCTCCCGAAATGAGAGGGGAGGAATGAAAAGGCCGGGTTTGAGTTCTTCATCGCTCAAACCGCTCTCTCGTCGTGAATCTTGTGAGGCAAATGCCATAACGGCCTTGCCTTCCGCTTATCAAACGTTTCGCGTTCGGATTGTGCCGGTCGAATCGGTTCTGCTTTGTGACGTTTGATGCCGACCTGAACATGGGTCAGAACTCCCCGTCGTGCGGGCGCTGCCTGTGCAATTCGTAGCGTAGGATTGCACTGCATAGGCAGCTTTTCCGCCCTCGCCACGGTGTTGTCGAGGCAGCGGACTTCCCTCAATTGTTCGACGTCTGGGAGGTCGCAGGTGCTTTCCCTCGGTCATATGTTCAGTTCCTTCTGGAACTATCTCGACACGACGATCTCCGGCGGATACGTGCTGGCGATCGCCGTCGTCTGCCTCGTTCAGTACGGCTTCTACGTTCACCGGCAAACCACGTCCCGCCGCAATTCCGAACGTCTGCAAGCCGAGAAGGAAGGCCTGGAAGGCGAGCTGAAAATCGTCGAGAAAGAGAGGATGGTCAGCCGGCTGGAGAATCACATTCTCCGCGAGTTCGTCGCCGAGACCGAAATCGACAAGGCCCTGGGCCTGCTGCTGCAGCATTTCGTTCCGACGAGCGACCAGGGGTTTGCGGCGTTCGTGAAATCGTACGACGATGCCGAACGTCTCGACGTCATCACGCGCAGCCGCGGATTGTCGACGATTTCGCAGAATCAGTTTCGCGTCGACCGAAAAGTTCGCGAGGGCGCTCTCAAAGATGGGCTGGTCGTCATTCACGGCGTCGAGCTGCGCCAATGCGAGCTATGGAAAAATCTCTCACGCACCGACCGCGACAAAGCCACCCGGCTGTTCGTGGCATCGGTCTCGCACTCCGACGGGACGGCTTTCATGCTCGTCACGACGGCCCTGTATCCCGATGGCGCCGCCCTCGAACAGCAAATTGAACTCGCCAAGCGGTTGATGGTGAGTGTTGCGGGCAACTTGAAACGCACTTACGAGCTCGAGTTGCAGGAAGACCAGTATCGCATTACGAACGACGTGCTCGAGCTGCGGTCGATCGCCGACCGGCAATTCGACTCGCCGACGAAGATGCTCGGCGAATTCGTCGCCAAGCTGGCCGAGAAGGTCAATGCGGATCGTGCCGCGCTCTACTTGTGCGATCAGCCCGGCGGAACCGGGGTGACCGTGTTGCGCGTCGGCAAGTCGCTGACGAGCCACACGCAAAATGCCTGGCAAATTTGCGAAGAGACGCTCATCGATGCCGGGACGCGCTTGACGGAAGTGCGAGAATATCACGGCTCGTCGCTGGCCGAAGTGGGAGTGCATTCGCACGTGCGCTGCGCGCTGGTCATGCCGCTCATTCAGCAGCAGCGACAGTTCGGCGTGTTGTGCCTGTCCAAGTGCACCGAAACACCGTTCGCTCGCATCGAGCGACAACTGGCCGACTGGGCCTGGCAGTTTCTGTCGGAGACCATTCGACGCGTGTTGACCCACGCTGCCGTCGAACAGCAGGATCGGCAGGACGCGTTGACCGAACTGGCCAATCGCCGCATTTTCGATCAGCAGCTCCCGGAAGTCGTCAGTCGCGCCGAGCGGACGGGGGCCGAGTGCTCGCTCGTGCTGCTCGACATCGATCGATTCAAAACGATCAACGACACCTACGGACACCCGGGGGGCGACGACGTCTTGCGGCAAGTCGCGGCCATTCCCAAAGATCAGGTGCGCCGCAGCCAACATTCCGAGCGGCCGCTGGTCGCTCGATACGGTGGCGAAGAGATGGCGATTCTGCTGCCAAGCGTCGGTATGGAAGAGGCGCGGCGAACGGCCGACGCCATCCGCCGCGCCATCGAGAAGGCGGTCATTCGTCACAAGGACCGCACGATTCCGGTGACCTTGAGCGCGGGCGTCGCGACTCTTCCCGATGTGGCCAGCACCGCGCACGAGTTGCTGACGGCGGCC
>JBFWYF010000931.1:0-3341 GCA_050186685.1 Pirellulaceae bacterium | reverse complement strand
CAATACGAGTCGTCGTCTGCGACAGAGCGAAATCGACGACTACTCGGCCTACTTCAAGCACTTTTTCGATCCGGAGGTCATGTGGAAATACCGACCCGACTACCTGGCTCGCGAGGAATATTTGCGGCAGGTTGGGAAGAGTCGGCTGCGATCGTCCTTGCTGCGGGCGGCCGAGGTATCTGATGCAGGCCAGTTGACGACGCCGAACCGCCGCTTTGTGAAATCGGACGAGGCAGCGTTTACCACAGCCTTGACGGAAGCCCAGAAAGCCGCCGCCGTTCTGGAACCTCGCCTCAATGCACTCTACGCGCTGCTCCAGCAGGGAGAGAAGGACCGGCCGCAGGAGATCGAACCCCGCTGGCAGGCTGGATTTGATCTCGCCATCGGCCGCGTCATGGCAGCGCGAGTGCGGGCCCAGGGATACAACGCCATGCTGGCCGCCGCCAAGCGGGGGCTGAAGTTTGCGGACGAGAAGAACAACACCTGGGTCCTGAACCCGGCCGATGAAATCAGCACGGGGAGTCAGTTGTCCAAGGCAGCGCAAGCGGCCGAGGAGTATCTTGAGCGGGTCGTGAGAGAACATCCCGAGACACCCTGGGCCATGTTAGCTGCACTGGAATTGAGAACCCCGTTGGGCTGGAAGTGGAGTGAAACGTTTACCGACTTGGCGCCCCGTGTCGCCGCGGCTGGTAACAACAACAATAACAACAACCGGCCTCCTCCTACGGCGCGCCCGCTATCCCTTCCCAAGCCGCCGCCCAAACGCAGTCCGCCGAAGCTGTAACCCAGAGCGGAACCTCGCTTAGCTTTTAGCGGGAATAGACAGTTCCGTCCGCCTAACGTTGCGACACCGACAGCGTTACGACACCGACAACGTTGCTACACCGACAACGTTGCTACAACGGCGGGACTTGAATACCATGGAACAGAGATCCGGGATCTAAGTTCCGAAGTCTGCGGGACGAGCGAGGGGAGGCCAGTACTACGCATGTCGGAAGGTCTGTCTGCAGAACAATTTGCCGATCGTGCATTGGGCCTGGGGCTAGTTGACCGCCGCCGCCTGGAGCTGGCCTGGAGTGAACTGGGAACGCGCGATATCGGGTTGGACGCGTTTGTCTCGTTTCTCCTTCGGAAGGAATTGTTGACCCAGTTGCAGGTCGATCGACTGCTGGGCGGCAAACGCGACGGCTTTTTCTACGGCAAGTACAAGGTGTTGTACTTCCTGGGAAAAGGGACGTTTGCCCGCGTTTATCGTGCGGTGCACATCGACAGCGGCCAGGTCTTCGCCGTGAAAGTGCTGCGTGACAGTATCAAGGGCAAGCACTTTATCGATCATAAGGAAGTGAACGAGCAGTTCCTGCGCGAAGCCAAGATGATGCAGAATCTGAAGCACCCGAACATCGTGCCGGTGTACGACGTGGGCACGGAGCGGGGGCGACCGTACATGGCCATGGAATTCGTTGAGGGGCGCAATCTGCGCGAGTTCCTGCGGGTACGGAAGAAGATGACCGTGGATGAATCGTTGCGGATCGCCGCCGACATTGCATCGGCGCTGGACTTCGCTCTGTCCAAGAGCGTAACGCATCGCGATCTGAAGCCGTCGAACGTGCTGATCGCCAGTACGGGGCGTGCGAAACTGGTCGATTTCGGACTGGCGACGGCAGCGGACGACGTCAAAGCGTCGGACAAGGGTACGTCGTCGCGCAGCATCGACTATGCGGGACTGGAGCGTGCCAGTAACGCGCGTAAGGATGACCCACGGAGCGACATCTTTTTCGCGGGCTGCATCCTCTACCAGATGCTGACGGGGGAGTTTCCGTTGTCGGATACGAAGAGCCATTCGGAACGGATGAGTGTCGCGCGGTTTCGCGATATTCCACCCGTGTCGCAGTTGGATCCGAGCATTCCGGCCGCGGTCGTGGCCTTGGTGAGCCGGGCCATGGAAATCGATCTCACGAAACGGTTCTCCAAGCCGGGCGAGTTGCTCGCCGAGATCCGCAACGTCCAGCGGCGGCTGGAGACCGGGGAGGCCGACGGCACGGCGGAAGGGGGGCAGGCCAAGCTGGAGCGGGAAGGCGAGAACCACAGCGTGATGGTCGTCGAGTCGAACATCGAGATGCAGGATGCCTTGCGTGATTCGCTCAAGCGGCGCGGTTACCGAGTGCTCGTGATCAGCGATGCCCAGCGAGCACTCGCCCGGTTTGAGGGGGGCGAGAAGCCGGCCGAAGTGGTGATCTTCTGCACGACCGAACTTGGCGAAGCGGCTCTGGACGCCTTCAATCACTTTGGCGAAAACACGGACACGGCGGCGGTGCCTGCCGTGTTGTTCGTCGCCGAGCATCATAAGGATCTTGCCACCCGCGCGCAAGGCGGTCCTCACCGAGTTCTGTTGCCGATGCCGTTGAAGGTCCGCCAGCTGCGAGCCATCTT
Source organism: Pirellulaceae bacterium (assembly GCA_050186685.1). Classification (GTDB taxonomy): domain Bacteria; phylum Planctomycetota; class Planctomycetia; order Pirellulales; family Pirellulaceae; genus CAZFLF01. The sequence goes on along the minus strand of JBFWYF010000931.1, from coordinate 911 downwards.
GCTGAAGCTGCTCATGCAAAGGGATTCAGCGGCGGATGTCGCTACAGATCCCCGCCCGTCGCAACCGGCATAACCGGTATTGCGCACCTCACCGGCAGGTTTTCGCCATTTCCCGTCCCGGCCCACGCGTTGATGTGGTTGTCCGAGACAACCACGCTGCATTCTATACTTGCGTGGCTACCTCTTTTTGCTCGGGGAATGAGATTCATGATGCACCAGACGGCAGCATGGGACCAGGTCCGTCCTTATCTCGTGGCGTTTCGAACCCACTACCGTCTGTGGCTGGTGCCGACCCTGGTGGCCACCGTACTGGCAACAGGCTACGCGCTGGTCATGCCGCGGTCGTGGCGAGCCAGCCAGGCGATTCACGTCCGGAACGAGGCCATTGGCAGCGAACACGGACAGGGCGAGTTTGATTCGATCGAGCGCATGAAGGTCTTTCAGGAGACGATCCTCGAAGTGGCGCGGCACCCCGTGGTGGTCGCGGCAGTTTTGCGGCAGCTGGGCCCGCCCGCGGGCCATTCGCCCGAGGTGCCGTGGCCGACGACGGATGCGATCGAATCGCTGCGAGGCGAGATTGCCCTGTCGGCTCCCAAAGGTTCGGAATTCGGCCGCACGGAGATCTTCTTCCTGTCGGTGGCGGGCGAGTCTCCGGCCGAAGCAATTCGTCGCACGAGAGCATTGTGCGACGAGGTGGACAAGCATCTGAATGAGCTGCGTGATGCCAAAGCACAGAGTATCGTCCGCGAACTGGAGAAGACGTTGCAGTTGGCGCAGCTGAACTTGAACGAAGCTACCTCGCGGCTGGAGGAGATGGAGCGGCAGGTAGGACCGGACCTGGGGGAACTCCGCCTCATGAATGAAGTGTGGTCAGGTGACAGCAATCTGCGGAGCGGCATGAATCAGATCAA
>JBFWYF010000930.1:0-3343 GCA_050186685.1 Pirellulaceae bacterium | reverse complement strand
GTAGAGCGTGCCGTCCGGCGCATTGGCGAACTGCACAGGGCGGAACCAGTTGTCGGCCGACGCCAGAAACTCGGCCGCCGTATCAGCCCGCATCGCGGACAGCCCGACGCCGTTCGGTTCCAGTCGCGCTCGGTAGACCAGATTGTTCGCCACCTCGCCCACGAATAACTGTCCATGGTACTCGGCGGGAAAGGCATCCCCTCGATAGGTGGTGATGCCGGTGGCTCCCGTGAAAAACCCGGATGCCTGTCCCCCTTCGTCCGAGCCGGGAATGGCTCCCTGACTGCGGAGCCGCGTGCGCAGTGCCCGCCACGGCTCGACGGCGCTGATCCGCATCAGTTTCGTGAACTTCCCGTCCGGCGTAATGTCGATCGCCGCGGCCGGCGCTTCGAGATAGGGATTGCGAGCCAGGTATCGGCTGTCGTACATCACGAGGTGGGCCGGTTCGCTGTTGCCGCAAACGAATGTCCGCAGACTCCAGTCATCCAGGCTCATGCCGTGCTGGCCGCCGCCACCGGTTGCCTCCAGCGCCATGCGTCTCGGCTCCAGCAGCAGGTGCTGATTGCGGGCATTGATCGCGCGCACATTGGCGTTCGCCGCATTTTCTGCCGCGGGACTGGCGTCGCTGGCCGGCACAATTTCCCCACCGTCTAATCCTGTCGAAATGTGGAAGCGGTTATCGATCCGCCAGCGGATCGAGTTCAGCATCCCTTCTCCGGCCTTGTCCTGGCCGAAACCGGTATACAACCTCCGCCGGATATCGGCCTTGCCGTCTCCGTCCGTGTCCTTACAGTACAGCAGATCCGGAGCGACGCCGACCACAACTCCACCATCCCAGCACGCCACGGCGGTGGGATAGTTCAAGTTATCGACGTAAACCGTCGCCTGGTCGTAGCGGCCATCTCCATCCGTGTCTTCCAGCCGCTTGATCGCGCCCTGGCCGTGCGGTTGGCTGCTGGCGTACTGGTTATACTCGGGCAATTCCACGATGAACGCGCGCCCAAACTCGTCAAAGTCCATGCCCATGGGTGAACGGATCAACGGCTCCGAAGCCACCAGTTCCATGTGAAATCCGTCGTGCACCCGGATGGCCCGCAGAGATTCCTCCGGTGAACGAGGTGGAATCTTGGGCAACTCAGCCGAGAAATCCGTGTCCGCGACGGGGCTCTTCGCGGGGTCTGTCTTCTCGGGAGAACTCTTTGTGGGCGTGCTGGGCGCTTGAGCCCCCGCCGGGTTTCCGTTGCTGCACGCCAGGAGCAGAGCTAATGCGAGGAACAAACAAGGGCGTATCGGAGTCATGGCCTGACCTTTTCTTGTCGATGGCATCGTCTCGTTCGGCATACGCGCCGCAGGCACCATGATAGAGCCTCGGTTCAGCCGGTCGAAGGGCGGCGCTGGGCCAGGAAGCGGGTGATCACGTTGGCCGTGATTCGGGAAACCGCGTCATCGACCAACAGGCAGGGAACGTAGGTAATGGAACCGGCCGAAAAGACAGCACCCCCGCTTGCCGTTTCGAAGTACACGATCTCGGCACCCCCGTCATCGCGATTGGTGCCTTTGGCGAGCAGCACCGTCCCGGGTGGCGAATGGGCACTCATCTTGTCGGTCTCATGGCCCGAGGCGCCGCCGTGCACGCGTTCCTGCAAGCTGTTCTGGCCGAACAGATCATTGGCCTGCAAACCTGTGCCCGCAAACACCCAGTGGTCTGGCTTGACGACCCGGTAGGGGGCGGCCGTCATGATACCCGTTTCGGTGCAGACCACGCCTAGCAGGTTTGCCTCCGATTCGAGCGTTCGATGCATCCGGCTCTCGAAGTATACCGACGGGTCGTTTGGATCAGGCATGCCCAGTGCGCCACCCGTGCTGGGGGCCAGGTGCGTCTTGAATCGGAGCTGGTCCTCGCCGACGAACTCGACTTCGCAGTTCAGCCCGTTGCCGCCCAGGTACATGAGCTGGCCGCCGCGGCGAAACACCCAGTCCTTCACGCGCTGGTACATCTCGCGCGACCAGTACTCCGGGTGAACGCTCAGGACGAGTATGCGATAGGCGTCCAGGTCGATTTGCCCGTGGTGCAGCTGAGCTTCGGAGTAGTAGTCGTAGGCGAATCCTTCGCGTTCGAGCCAGCCGAGCAGCCGCCACTCCGCCGGTGCCATGCCGCACGGGAGTCGGCCTTCGATCGGATCGGTGACTTCCTCATGTTCGCGCACGACGTTCCCCGGCTCGGGGCGTTCGAAGGACAAGGGGAGATACTCGTCATCCTGGAATCCCCAGACATTGAACGAGCCGGCGCGGGTATAGCGGATGAGGTCCTGCCGAGCGTTGACGACCGGTTCGTCGGGCAGGCGATGCGCATTGATATAGTTGCTGCGCCCACCGAAGTTGTTGTACGCCAGCCACGTATTGCTCGAAGCCAGGACCGCAATCGGAGCGGTCGGCCTGGCGGGGGCTACGATCCAAGGAAAGGAAAAGAACTCTCCGGACTTTTCGCCCTTGGCATGCAGATAGTACAACCCCGATCGCTCTGGTCCCGTGACGAACTGGGTATGGTGTGCGCTGCCGTATCCGGTCTTATTCCATTGCACTCCCGTCTGCGTGTAGTCGCCATCCGGCGTGACTTGCATCACGGCGCGCGGTCCGTGCTCGTCAAACCAGCCCAGCAGCTGCACCATCTCGCGCTTCCACCCGTACCGCCACAAGCTTAACCGATACGGCTCGGGCGAATGGACGCGGAATTCCGACCGCTCACCGGACTTCACGGCTCGCGGCCACACATAGCCCAGCACGCAATCGGAGAGCAACCGAAACTGGTACGGGCGGTCCGGATCAACCGTCATCCGCACGCGCTTCGAACCGAACCCGTTTTTGACAAGCGTTACCAGGTACTCGGCCGGCTCGAGCTCGGCGAACACGGCGCCCCGTGGTGTCGAGCGGACCACGGCCTGCGTGACTCCGTCGCGTTGAAACTCCAGTTGCACATCGGCCTGCGCCACATAGCGTTCGTCACTGACATATCCGACTAACACGTCTTCATTGCTCCTCATTTTCGCCGGAGACGCCACACATCCGGCTGCATGTTGTTGCCACCGACCATCCACAGGGCGTCTTGATGCACAAACACGCTGGCGGCATGGCGCGGCTTCCAGGGTGTGTCCGGCAGTTCCCGCCAGTTTACGCCGTCCGCGGAGTGCCAGACGTCGTTGCGGTTGCCTCCCTGCTGGTGATACCCCTCCAGCACCCATAGCCGCTGATCCCATACGGCCACGTCGTGATACTGGCGCGGATGCCACGGCGCCCGAGCGGTATGCTGGGTCCAGTGCACGCCGTCGTCAGAACTCCACACGTC
>JBFWYF010000929.1:0-3344 GCA_050186685.1 Pirellulaceae bacterium | reverse complement strand
ACACCTCCCGACGATAACGCCAAGTGGTCGGGTCCGTACGCCGAGAAAGTGCCGAATGATCCGTGGGGTAATCCATACCAGTACAGCTGCAACGCGGATGTCTATGAAGTCTGGTCTTTGGGACCGGATGGCCAGGACGGCACCGCCGACGACGTGCGGATGCAATAGCGCCGTTCACGCAGGGGGTCGGACCAGTGCGACGAGGTTTTACGCTGCTGGAATTGCTGCTCGTGATGGCCATCGTGGTGGCCGTCACGACGCTGGCTATTCCCTTGATGTCCGGCCCGCTGGAGAACTATCGCTTGCGCTTGGCCGCGGACCAGGTGCGAGCCAGCTGGGTGCGAGCGCGCGCCATGGCGATGGAGAAGGGACAGACTTACGCTTTTGATTACATGCCTTGGACTGGCGATTACCAGGTGCAACCTTGGCTGACAGGCAACGATTATCTCGAGACGGACGAGCTCGTGTCGATGGGCATCACGGCCGAAGGCGAGAGCTTGGCGGCGGCCATGCCGGCCAAGCAAGAGACCTTGCCGGAAAAGACTTTTTTCGTGGGCAGTGAAACCGCCATGGACATGCGGGCGGAAACCCTGGCGTCCTCGACGCCCGATCAGCTAGCGGCCCAGCCTACGTACATCTACTTTTACCCGGACGGCACAACCTCGACGGCGCGGCTGATCGTCGCCAACCAGCGGCAGCGTCAGGTGGCGATTTCGCTGCGCGGGCTGACAGGGGTCGTTACCGTCGGACCGACTGAGGTCCAGAGCAGTTACTAGTCTGGTGGCACATGAGATATCGGCGCGGCATGTCGCTGCTGGAAGTTCTGCTGGCGCTCGCCGTGTTGGGCATGACCCTGGCAGTGATCGTCGAGATCGTTCGAATCGGAGGCAGGAACGCGGAGCAGGCTCGGGATATCTCGACCGCGCAGATCCACTGCGAGTCCCTGATGGCTCAAGTGGTCAGCGGACTGATCCTTCCCACGCCGATTGCGTCCTCGCCAATCGACGACCCGAACGCTCCGGGCGAGTGGGTTTATTCGATTGAGGTCCAGCCGATCGATCAGAACGGCTTGCTCGGGATCCGGCTGGCCGTTTCCCAGAATCCGGACCTGTTCGCCCAGCCCGTGACATTCGCCGTAGGACGCTGGATGATCGATCCGGAGTATCTGGCGACGATGTCGTCCGATACCACGGGGACAACAGGTGACTCGTCTTCGACTTCAACGGGATCTTCCACCGGTACGAGCTTTTAATGGACGCCGCGCGGCACAGCACGATGACTCCTCTCGCGCCACAACGAGTTCGCGCGCTGCGTACGGGCTTCACATTACTCGAGTTGATGCTGGCTTTGGCGTTGACCGCCGTGGTGCTGGGCCTGATCAACATGGCCGTCGAAATTCAGCTGCGATCGATCGACGCGCGTCGTCAGCAAGTCGAGACATCGCAGCTGGCCCGGTCCCTGCTGCGGATCATGGCGAACGATATTCGGGCCACAGTGCAGGCCTACGAACAGGATATGTCCAGTGTAGAAGAGCTGATCAAGCAAGCCCAGACGGCGGCGAGCGGTTCCAGCGGCCAGGGCGGTTCAAGCGGAGGAGGTTCCTCCGGATCGGCTTCGGGCGGTTCGACAGGATCCGGCAATTCCAGCAGCGGCACGAGCAGTGGCGGCACGTCCACGGACCGTAGCAGTTCGAGCAGTTCCATGGGTACGGGGTCTGCCAGTGGTTCGGGGTCGTCCACCAGTTCAGGGTCTTCCGGGGGGGCCAGTTCGAGCGGCATGTCGAGCCGTAGTTCGTCAGCCACAGGTGCCTCGTCCGGGACGTCGACGGAGGGGGAGAGCGGCGAAACGGCTACCGATTTGTCGGCAGTGGACGTGGCCGAGTTGCCCGGGCTGTACGGCAATCAGTACCAGCTGCAGATTGACGTCAGCCGCTTGCCTCGGATCGACCAGTATCAGCAGGTGGTCGGCGCGGAGACGGTGACGGAGATCGCCGACATTCCCAGCGACGTCAAGTCGGTGACCTATTACGTTAAAACCCCGATGGCTCTGTCGCCCGACGCGGCGATTGGATCGGTGGGCACCGTCGAGGCGCTGACGGATCCCAATGCGAATGCGACGGGGTTGGTGCGACGCGAGTTGGACCGGGCCGTGACGACTGCGGCGCTGCTGAACGGGAACACTACAGGGCTCGAGAATTCCGGTGAGCTGCTGGCTCCGGAGGTCGTGGGAGTCGAGTTCCGCTATTTCGATGGCGTTGAATGGCGGCTCGAGTGGGACACTACGGTCGAACAGATGTTGCCCTTGGCGGTGCAGATCCTGCTGGCCGTGACCACCACGGCAAATGATCCAGCCGCCATGTCTACCACCGACGGGGCCGCGGTGGACAGCAGTCTCACGGACCCGGCGGCGTTGCCCGCCAACGTACGTATCTACAGCATGGTCGTGAACCTGCCGACAGGTGGCCAGACGGCGGGAAGCACGAGCGCATCGTCGTCCAGCACCTCACCCTCCTCCACATCGTCATCCACCACGAGCTCATCATCTCTGTAAAGGGCGCACCGGCGCGGCGAGCGGCATTGCTGCCGTACCCGGGCCGGACCTGCGCTGCGGCGAGGCACTCCTCATGCGACGTCTACGAATCCGAGCTACGCGGCGAAAGCGGCGGCCGGGCATCGTCCTGGTGATCGTGCTGGTCGTGGTGGTGGTCTTGTCGCTCGCGGCCTATACGTTTACCGATGTCATGCAAGCAAACCGGCGGGCCGCCGTCGTGGCCGGCCAACAAGTTCAGGCCAAACTGCTGGTCGACTCGGGCATGGACACAGTGAAGTTGTATCTCATGTCCAGCGAAATCCTGCGGGACGAGATGGGGGGGCACTACGACAATCCGACTTATTTTCAAGCCGCGCCGGTGCTGGCGGGGCTGGAGCCTCGCGACCGTGGCTGCTTCACGATCCTCGCTCCCTTGCTCGACGATGTGACCGGGCAATCCAGCGTCCGTTACGGTCTCGAGAACGAATCGGCTCGGCTGAATCTGAACATGCTGCTGATTGCCGACGCGTCGCAGAGTGGGGCAGGGCGGACGCTGTTGATGACGTTGCCTTACATGACGGAGGACACAGCGGATGCAATTCCCGACTGGCTGGATAGCGACATTGAGCCTCGCGAGTATGGAGCAGAAGACGATTACTATTCGGGGCTGCTGCCACCGTATGCCGCTCGCAATGGAGTACCTACGACCGTCGAAGAGTTGTTGCTGGTCCGCGGAGTGACTCCGGATCTGCTGTTCGGATTCGACGTCAACCGCAATGGAATGCAGGACGCCAACGAGATGCTGGGCGCGCCGG
>JBFWYF010000928.1:0-3350 GCA_050186685.1 Pirellulaceae bacterium | reverse complement strand
AATCGCCAGCTGAGCGTCCGCCCCCAGCGGCATGATCGAGCCTTCCCCAAACTGCTTCTCGATCTGCTGCAGAGTCGTCTTCAGGTGCGGATTCTGATCCATCAACGCCGCGACCCCTTCCGACTTGTCCCCCTTCTCTCCCAACCGCCCTTCGCTCTTGCCGCGCGCTGGCTTGCCCTTTTTGCCGGCCCGATGGTCCGAATTCTTTTCCGTCGTGGACATGCTGGTCCTCTCCTTAGCTGAGCCTGTCTCGATGAGACGTGGACGATCCTTGGCAGATTAGCCTATCCGAAAATCCTCGCATACGACTCCCTCTTGCTGCCGGTCCTGGGAAAAACCGCGACCAATCGGGATGCCCGACGCTCGGAAGCAGTGTTACGTGAACGTATGAATACTATATCGGTGGCTCCGACCGGAAGCAACAGGAATTTCACGGTGGTCCCCCAAGAGGGGACGCGGAGCGTGGTCCGCCCGGCTGCGGCGGCTCTGCGGTCTGTCTTGCGTCGCCGCTGCTCCGCTAGGGCAGCTCGGTGCGGCTCAACACGTCGTAGGTCGGCCCGTTCTCGCGATCCAACGTGCTGGCAAACACGATCACTTCCTCGACATACGACACGCCGGCCTCAAACTGCCGATTTTGTTCCAGCAGCTCGTGCAACTGTTGCAGCTGAGCCGGCGTCCCCCCCCGCGTTCGCCCCAGCGTTAAATGAGGCAGATACCGGCGCCGCTCTCGCGGGAAACGAAGAGCGAACAACGCGTTGTCGACGGACTGCTGTAAGGCCGCAATCTGCTCCAACCCGCTCTGAACGCCCAGCCACAGCGTTTGAGGCCGCTGAGTACTCGGAAACGCCCCCGCACCTCCAAACTGCATCTCGAACGACGCCAGGCCCTGGCACGCTTTGCTCACCGCCCGGCACACGTCCGGCAGCAGGGTCTCCGGCGTGTCTCCCAGAAACTTCAAGGTCAGATGCAGGTTGGGTAGCTTGGTCCACGTCACCTTCACGCCGCTGGCGCGGAGCCGCTCCATCAGGCTGCCCGCCCGGCTCTGCACGTCCGGAGATACCTCCACCGCGACAAACGTGCGAATGTTCTTCATGGCAGTATTATACGGGGCGCTGGATTACACGGGGCGCTGGATTACACGGGGCGCTGGATTACACGGGGCGCTGGTTCCAGGGGATCGGCATCGTGGGTCGGCGCCGATGACGATCGTGCCGGTAATCCTTCGGACGACCATGAAACCAGTGGACGAACCGAGCGAGCTGCCGGACGGCCTCCTCGTACACTTCGCGTCCCTTCTCCGCCGTCGCCAACTCGGCCTCGCCCAGTACCCCCGTCTCGCTGTAGCTGCTCGTCCAGGAAATGATCGTGGCGGGGCCGGCGGCGAACAGGTCCACCCAGTTAAAGGGGCTTTCTTCTTCGTTGAAGCGAATCGTGCCGCTCCGAATCTGATCCTGCCGGACGTGATCGCCGTCGAGGTACAGGTACAACGACGTCTCCAACTCGCAGGCGTGAGCACATCCGCCAGGAAACTTGCTCTGGCGCCAGCGCGGCAGGAACTCTTTGTCCACTGTCAGCAGATTCCACCAGGCGGCCAGAATGCATTCCGCATCGGTCTCCAGGTTCGTCCGCCGCGCTACGAGGTCCAGGTTCGGCATATTCGAACCGTGCCCATTGAGCAGCAAGATCTTCTTAAAGCCGTGGTAAGCCAGCGACTTGGTGATGTCGAGCACATGGTGCATGAAGTGCTCGAAGTCGTTATTGATCGTCCCCGGGAAATCCATGACGTGCCCGGTGTAGCCATAGCTGACCGTGGGCAGGACCAGCACCTTATCGGCCACCTGTTGACCGGCTCCTCGAGCGATCCCCGTGGGACAAACGAGGTCGACGTCCAGCGGCAGATGGTGCCCATGCTGCTCCACGGCACCGCACGGCAGGATGCAGACTTTGCCCAGATCGACGGCGTCGTTGATCTCGGGCCAAGTCAGTTTCTCGTACCGCCATTCGCGAGCGGCACGGTTGGTCGAGCTGTTGGTCGTCATATCTCGCTTCTCCGCGTCTATCTCTCGACGAGTTGCCAAAATTTGTCCGCCGCCCCCCACCCGAGCGCACTAGGTCAACGGAAAGCCCGGACAACGGTGGTCCCGGACCGCCTGCCAATCGACGTCGACTCCCAGACCCGGGCCGGCCGGAACGGTCACCCGTGGTCCGTGGATTTCCACAGGGTTCGTGGCAATGCTGGCCTCGTGATACACCGGACCCAGCATGTCGCCCGGGTACGTCTCGACCCGCATGTTCGGCGTGGAAACAACAAAGTGCGCCATGGCCGCCGTGCCGACGTCGAGTTCGAGGTTCGAGCCGATCGAGCAGGCCAGCCCGTGGCTCGCCGCGTACTCTGCCATCAGGCGGGCCTTCCGGATGCCGCCCTGCTTGCCCGGATACAGGTTCAGCACGTCGCAACACTCGTTGCGGACCAGCTCCTGGGCATGTACCAGGTCGAAGCAGATGTCGTCCGCCATCACGGGTGGCCGTGTTTCCCGGCGGACGCGAGCCATGGCGCCATAGTCGCCGTTCGGCGTCGGCTGCTCGACGAGCGCCAGGCGGCTGCTTTCCAACGCCCGGATGCAGTGGATCGCGGTATCGGCGTCCCAGCCGCAATTCGCATCAATGGTCAGCCCGCGGTCCGGACCGATGACTTCGCGTACCGCACGGACCCGTGCGATATCCCGTTCCGCGATTCCGCCCACCTTCACCTTGATGGTCTCGAATCCTTCCGCGATCAGCTCGCGGGCCCGCTGCTGAGCTCGTTCGACGTCGTACGCGCCTAGCGAAAAGCGGCAAAGGACGGTGCGCGGCCGACACGCGCCGCCCAGCAGTTCGTAGACAGGTTTCCCGACCGCCCGGCCCGCGATATCCCAGCACGCCATTTCAATCGCGGACTTGGCGAACCAATTCTGCACGGCTGCCAGGTCCAGTCGCCGATCGATTTCGACGATGTCACGCGGATCGCAGCCGACGACCGCCGGTGCCAGCACATGCTCGATGACGGCGTAAGCTCCCCACACCGTCTCGCCGCTCCACCTTACCGAGACCGTTGCTTCCCCCACGCCATCAATGCCTTCGTCGGTTCGCACGCGCACGAGCACGTAGCGGGAAACATCGTGGGCCCCGAGTGCCGTGATCATCCGATAGGCTGGCTTGAGGGGAATTTCGACGGCAAACGTCTCGATGTGAGTAATTTGCATGGGTGTGGCTCGTGATGGACCCGTTCAAAGCGAGCCATCTTAGCGAAACCCATGTGACCCGCCTATTCGCCAAGTTTTTCCGTGTCTGGCCAGGTTCTCGCGCACGCA
>JBFWYF010000927.1:0-3366 GCA_050186685.1 Pirellulaceae bacterium | reverse complement strand
AACCGGCCAACAACACTTCGGAGTCGCTCTTGGAGTGGAATTGGCAGCCGAGGGAGGTTAACTCGGATCCCAGTTCCCGGAAATTATAAATCTCGCCATTGAAAACCATCGTGTAGCGTCCATCGCAGCTCGTCATAGGCTGCCATCCTGCCTCGCTGAGATCCAGGATCGAGAGCCGCCGGTGAATCAAACAGACTTCCGCGCCATCGGGACAACGAGCTACCTCCCGTCCCCGATACGACCGTTCAGCACGATCGGGGCCCCCGCGCCACGCAAAATATCCGAAATCGTCGGGCCCCCGATGGTGCAGTCGCTCGAAGGACCGCTGGATATTGCGTGCGGGAACCTTGGAGTTCGCGGAGGCGACGAAGCCGGCAATGCCACACATGAGAAGACGTCCGATCCGTTGAAAGCGATCTATTCCAGATCCCACACTGCCAGCACAGGGGACGGGCGGGCGCAGAAGGCTCAGGCAGCCGATCGAGGGGCAACGGTGGACCGTCCCAGAGCTACAACGTTATCCACGGTGCGAAATGCTTCGAGTTGCTGGGCGTCGAGAGTGCAGTTCACGCAAGTTTCGACGAGCAAGACAAGTTCCAGGATCCCCATGGAATCCAGCAGACCTTCAGCCACAAAATCCCGACGCCGGTTTGTGTCTCGCAGATCGAGCCGAGTTCCTTTCTCGGCAAAGAAGTTGAGCACGACGTCGGCCAGATGCCGCTGTTCTGTTGTCCATTCCGTTGGATAAGTGTGACCCGCGGTCATGTTCGTTTTCTCCTCCTGTCGTTGCGGGTGATGAGCGTGCCTTCTGAATCGTTCGCCATTCTCGACCCAGCGGAGCCAAACGGCCCCCGGGATCAAGAGCCTTCCCGCACTGCTTCTCGAACGGCCCGCACCAGTTCCCGGGCGGCTCGCTCGCACTGCTCGGCGGTCAAATCAGGAAACATCGGCAGGCTGAGACACTCACGTGCACAGGCCTCTGCATGGGGGAATGTACCAGCTGCGTATCCCAGCCTCTGGTGAACCTTCTGGAGATGCAAGGGAACCGGGTAGTACACGGCATTGCCGATTCCGCACTGGCCCAATCGGAGGGCCACCGTATCGCGCCGCTGGACGCGCACGGTGTACTGGTGATAAACGGAATAGTTGTCACACGACGCCGGTACCGGATCCACCCCGGCCGATTGAAGCCCCTCATCGTATGGGCGGATAATGCCTTGCTCGGCGACCAGCCAGCGGTTGTACTCCCAAGCACGGCGCCGACGTGCTCGATTCCAATCCTCCAGATGGCGTAACTTGATGCGCAGAATCGCCGCTTGAAGTTCGTCCAGCCGGCTATTCAGGCCGAGTTCGTCATGGTGGTACTTGACCCGCCCACCGTGCCGTCGAAGCGATTCGAGTCGTTCGCCAAGTGCCCGGTCATTCGTCGCGACAAGACCGCCGTCACCGAAACACCCCAGGTTCTTGCTGGGGAAGAAACTGAAACAGCCGATCCGTCCCAGCGTACCCGCCATGTGGGCGCGATACCGAGCCCCCAGGGCCTGGGCACAATCCTCGACGATCGCTAACCCGTACCGGTCCGCAATGTCCTGCAGAGCGCCCATGTCGCAAACCTGTCCATACAAGTGGACAGGGAGCAATGCCTTAGTGCGCGGCGTGATTGCCGCTTCGACTTGATTTGGATCGATGTGGAATGTCCGTGGATCGATATCGACGAAGACAGGCGTCGCGCCCACCATTCCGATTGCTTCCGTGGTCGCCACGAAGGTAAACGGGGTCGTTATGACTTCGTCCTCGGGTCCGATATCGAGAGCTCGCAGCGCGAGGTGAAGTGCATCCGTACCATTCGCGACGCCAATCGCGTGCTCGGCTCCCAGGTATGCACCCATTTCGCACTCAAAGGCTCGCACCTCCGGACCGAGGATGAAATTCCCCGCTTCGGCAACCGCGATCATTGCCGCGTCTATTTCTTGCTTCAGTGAAAGATACTGGAGTCTCACATCACAGAGGGGAATTGTGGTACGCGGCGCCCCCTCCGAGGCAGGCACGCTCACACACGCCGCACTGGCCCCCATTCCCGTTCCCACCATCGTCGTCATGACTCAATCTCTGCTCTTACTCTATGCGACATCCTGAATCGCAACCCACCGCTCAATGTGGTACTCATCCACGCGACGATAGGCCCGACCGCAATGGCAGGCACATTTCGCAGCACGGAACTTCAAAACTTCACCGCACTCGCAGGCCCAACCTCGCAGCCGCGCGGGATTGCCGTAGACCAGCCCATGGGCTGGTACGTCCCGTGTGACAACCGCTCCGGCCCCCACGAGCGCGAACTCTCCGATCGTTACTCCGCAGACGATCGTCGCATTTGCACCCAGGCTGGCCCCCCGCTTAACGAGCGTCCGCCGGTAGTCGCTCGCCGTATTCCTCGGAAACGCGGAGCGAGGTGTGGCCACGTTGGTGAATACCATCGACGGTCCGCAGAAGACGTCATCCTCTAACGTGACGCCCTCGTAAATCGACACGTTGTTCTGAATTTTGACGTTCGAGCCGATCTCCGCGCGCGGCCCAATCACCACGTTCTGCCCAATTCGGCACCGGCGACCTAGACGGCTGCCGGTCAAGATGTGGCAGAAGTGCCAAATCGAGGTTCCCTCGCCTAGTACAACCCCGTCGTCGACGTACGAGGACTCATGCACAAAGACGCTCGGATCGTGTGGATCGGATATTCTCGGTTGCATGGCACGCCTTGGCAGACTACCTAAGGTTATTTGACGCATCCACGAGGGCCCGAACCGCTTCGCTGCGTAGAACCAAGTCTCGCATGGCCGCTGCCGAAGTGGTAAAGCTCGATCTGGTGGCCGGTTGGGTGAAAGCGGGGGGGGATGGTAAGCCCGTTTCCATTTCTTGGCAAGGTCAACCGCTCAGGCCGCCCGACGGATGAACGGCACCGTCGGTATCACGCCTCCACGCAACAAGGGGTGGCCGTTGCCTCGAGGAGACTCAACTTCACTCTGGTTGATGCCATGTACCAGCCGCACGCCGGGACGCGCATCGCGAATTCCCGGACCCCGACCGGCCAGCGTCTCCTCGTACACCCGCGTGTGCAGGTCCTTGAATCCCTTCGAGAACTCGATTTCCTGGCCATCCAACGTGATCGATCGGTGTGCAAACTGATTGTGGGCTCGGCATGACTCGGGCAGGTCATTCGCGTCCGTCGATAGATACCAACGCACCCGCGCCTTCTCGAGCTCCAGATGCCCGGCCATCTTGTCGAAACTGCGCAGGTGGACCACGCTCCGTTCGGGCTCGCCAAACAGCCATGTGACGAGGTCGAAGAGGTGAATGCCAATATTCATGGCC
>JBFWYF010000926.1:0-3370 GCA_050186685.1 Pirellulaceae bacterium | reverse complement strand
AGGTGTCCGCTGGATGGCACGGCTGGTGGGCCGGAATGCAGTCGTGTTCCTGGATCGTTTCCAGGCGATCCGTGAGGCATACCAAACCGGCGCGATGCAATACGGATGTCTGGTCGCGCGGAAATGTGGCTGAGTGCACCGAGATCAAGGGAAAGCCACGGAGGCAGCACGGATGCTACGAGGTCTGGGAATCGCCTTCGGCGTAGTCACGCATCTGATTTTTGCATTCACCGTCTGGCACTTGTTCTTTTTTCTCCGCGGCGGCCGCGAGACAGGTCCGGCAAACGTGCCGTGGAATCTCGCCTTGGCAACGGACGCGTTGTTGGCATTGCAGTTTGCCGTACCTCACAGCCTGTTGTTATGGCCTCCCACGCGTTCCTTCCTGACTCGGTGGATTCCGTCGGAACTGTACGGTTGCGTGTATTGCATCGTGACCTGTACCTCGCTGTTGCTGCTGTTTTCCTGGTGGCAGCCTTGTCCTGGCAGCTTCTGGCATTGCGACGGCGCGCTGTCGGGCGTAGCGCAAGCTTGCTTCTACGGGTCCTGGGTGTCCTTATTTTACAGCCTGCACCTCACGGGCTTGGGTTATCAAACGGGGTTAACACCCTGGTGGTATTGGGTCCGCCGACAAAGAGCGCCGCGTCGAGCGTTCTGCTCGCACGGGCTTTACCGGTGGTTGCGCCACCCCGTCTATCTCAGTTTCCTGGGACTGATCTGGTTCACTCCCCACATGACCGCGGACCGGGCCGTCCTCACGACGCTGTGGACGATTTACATCTTCGTCGGCAGCTACTTCAAGGATGAGCGACTGGCGTACTATCTCGGCGACACCTATCGTCAGTATCAGCAACGCGTGCCGGGCTATCCGCTGTTGAACTTTGGACCCCTGGGAAGGTTACATGAGCGGACGCCGCGCGAGGTTTAATCTGATACTCGTCTATATAGTGGCTTCGCTTCCCCTGATTGGATGGGGTGCGGGGGCAGTTTTAGGCACCAATGTCAACTCGCCGCTCGACTGGGTAAGCGATCGGTTTGCTCCCCGACGAGCATTCGCGGAGTTTTGTGACCGCTTTGGTTCGGCCGATGTTGTCGTCGTCAGCTGGGAAGGCTGTACTCTTGCCGATCGCCGACTCGACTGGCTCACCGCCACGCTTCGCTCGAACCAACGATTCCAGAATCGCGACGGAAAATCGTACTTCGATCGCGTTACGTCGGCTCGCGAACTGCTCGAAAAGATAAAGGGGCCGCCGACGAACCTGAGCGACGAGCAGGCGCGAGAACGATTACGGGGAATCTTGACCGGCGAGCACGACACGGCCTGCGCCATCATCCACTTTACGCCCGAAGGCGTCAGCCGGCGCGCGGAACTCGTCGGCCTGATCCGATCCGCATTGCACGACGGCCAGGACATACCGCCGGACGACATTCATCTGGCGGGACCCGTGCTCGACGGCCTCTCGGTCGACGAGGCCAGCCAGCGGGCGTTAGGAAAGTATGCTGTTCCGTCGGCAGTCGTAACATTTCTTGTGTGCTGGTGGTGCCTGCGCTCGCTCCGTATGGCACTAATCGTGTTTAGCCTTTCAGTGTATTGCCAAGCCCTTACGCTTGCGCTGATTCATTACTGCGGCGCAACGATGAGTGCGCTGCTGATCGTGCTGCCTCCCCTGATCCAGGTCTTGACGGTATCGGGAGCCATTCATTTCTCCAGCTACTTTCTGGCCATCGCGCGGGACATTCCCACCGGAGCAGGCAAGCCTCCTTTGCCGATGGATCTAGCTGAAAAGGTCCTCGCCGCGGGCGGGCTACCTTGCTTGCTGTCGGCAGCGACAACGGTGATCGGACTGGTCTCCCTGACGGTCAGTGAGCTGACGCCGATTTCGCAATTTGGCGGTTTCGCGGCCGCAGGCCTGACGGCGAGCACAGCACTGGCGCTCTTTGTCCTGCCCCCTGCATTGGCCATCTGGATTCCGCCTGAAAGCGTACAAGCGGCGGGAATCTGGCATTCGGCGGGCCGTGTATGGAACTGGCTTGCTGCTTGGCAACAACGATATCACCTGGCGACGCTCAGCATGGCCGTGATAGGCATGGTGGCTGCTGGCGTCGGGCTCCGCTGGTTAGAAACGTCTGTGAGAATCGAAACGCTGTTCGCACCCCAGAGCCGCATATTGCGGGACTACGCTTGGCTCGAAACCCGGATTGGGCCTCTGGTCCCGATCGAAGTCGTGGTATCGTTCGATCAGGATTGTTCGCTGAGCATGGCGGAGCGAGTGGGAGTGGTCGGCCGTCTACAAGACGAGTTGCATGCCATGGACGGGGTGGGGGCAACGATGTCAGCCGTGAGCTTCCTTCCTGCGATGGATCGGTGGCCAGCTGGGCTCCCCTCCGAGATGCGCGCGGCGTGGCTCGACCAGGCTCTATGGACGAGCCTGGCGCACCTGCGAGAGGTGCATTACCTGAACGAATCCGGCGGCACGCAACACTGGCGAGTTACGGCCCATGTCAGTGCCCTGGCGAAGGTCGATTATGGTGTTGTGCTGGATAATGTTCGCCGGCGACTGGATCCGCTCCTGTATTCGGCAGAAGGTGAGCGGCTGGTTGGGGTCAGCGCCGCTTACACCGGGATCATGCCCCTTGTGCACGAAGTTCAGCGTCAGCTGATGGATGATCTGCTCCGGAGTTTTCTCGCCGCCTTTGTCGTCATCACCCTGGTCTTGATCGTCGCCGAGGCAGGATTGCGAGCCGGTCTGATCGCGATGGTATCGAACCTGTTTCCAGCTCTGCTGGTATTCGGCGCGTGCGGATGGTGCCGCATGACGGTCGATATCGGCACGGTGATGACGGCCAGCATTGCGCTCGGCATCGCGATCGACGACACGCTGCATTTCCTGTCTTACTTCCGCAAGTGCCTCCGACCCGGCGCGCCGCGCGCGGCGGCAGTCCGCGAAACCTATCTGCACTGTGGAGCGCCGATGGTCCAGTCGTCGATTACGTGTGCCGCAGGCTTGCTGGTCTTTGCCTTCGCCGACTTCGAGCCCACTCGGAAATTTGCCTGGTTGATGGCCATTCAGCTCCTGATAGCCCTGCTCGGCGACCTGCTGGTACTTCCGGCCCTGCTGCTCAGTCCGTTTGGCGCCGTCTTCCAAGCGGCCCTACCGGAAACGGACTCAGCGGCATACGCGACTGGCCAGCCAGGCGGCAAGGCCTGGCAAACAGGCGCCCGCGACGAGCCCCACGTGCATGGCGGCCGGCGACTGCAGCAATCGAGCGAGCCCCCGACACACCCATTGCCGGCGGACGATGGTCCGCGCATACATAGCTGTCCAGGATCGCGCCAGCCGAGCATCCCAGGACTCGACGCCTTGTAGAACAA
>JBFWYF010000925.1:0-3375 GCA_050186685.1 Pirellulaceae bacterium | reverse complement strand
TCCTCCAAATCGTCGGCACACCCGGCGAGGGCAGGCAGCAGCAAGAAACAGACGCACGAAACCCCACGTCTCATCGAGTTCCTCTCGGCGGGAAGGCGTGCGGCTGGATGAAAATCAGCGCGGTTCCATCCATCATAGTTGCCGAGTGGCCGACGTCAGCAAGAAAAAGTTCAGGCCCGTCGCGAGCCGCGTCGTCAGGACGGGCGAGCCGCTCGCGGCGGGCCTTCGTGGCCGATGCGGAGGAAGGATCTACGGCGTTTGCGCCGCCGGGCCAGGCAGCGGCTGAGGCTGCAATTCCGGGGGTGCAATGTAGGACGGCGCCACCAACGACGGCGTAGAGTACGCCCCGTCGACGTAACCGGTACTGCTGCTGCATCCACCGCATTGGTCGCCACGGCACAACCAGCGCGGCCACCCCAGGGCACAGCCGCTCTGCGACATGGCAGCCAATGCGACCAGCGTCAGGGTCAGTATATTCTTCATGTTCGATTCTCCCGTGAATGTCCACGTTCGTGTGGGTCAGGCAACTCTACAACACGCGCGGTGATGTGCAAACGAAACGCGTTTCTTTTTCAGCGCGCTGCGTGGCTGAATCGCCGCGTGCCGTGGATTTGGTGCTACACTTTCCTCATGCGTATTCTCCGCGCGTCCATGATCGGGCTGTTCCTCAGCTGGACGGCGTTGGCCGGCACAGCCATGGCCAGCGATCCCAACGCCGTTTTGCCGGCGGCAGCTCCCGCCGCGGACGAGGTGTGGCTCGTCAGCACTCGCAACTGCCGCTGCTACGGCTGCATGGTGCCAGATGCAGCGGCATTCGACGTTCGCCGTCGCGATGAGGCATGCCAATGGCAAGATGCGTCGCTGGATGAACTGATCGCGGCGTCCCCCATGCCGACCATCGTCTACGTGCATGGGAATCGCGTCGACTGGTACGATGCGCACCAACTGGGTTGCCGCGCCTACGCATCCCTCCGCTCGGGCTGCCCGTCGACGCCCGTCCGGTTCATCATCTGGTCGTGGCCCAGCGATGCGATCCGCGGACCCATGCGGGATGTCCGCGAGAAAGGCGATCGTGCGGACCTCGAAGCGACATGCTTCGGGTGGTTCTTCGCTCAGCTGCCCTCCGCGGCACGCACCACCTTTATCGGTTACAGCTACGGCGCCCGTATCGTCAGCGGCGGGTTGCATCTCCTGGGCGGAGGCCGCTGGAATGGCGTATCGATTGGACAGGCCCCGGGCGCTGAGTTTCGGCGCGCGGTCTACCTGGCCCCCGCCATGGATCATTGCTGGCTGTGCCAGGGAGGATGCCACGGGCTGTCCCTTTCCGCCGTGGAGCACTTGCTCGTGTTCTACAACCCGTGCGATCCCGCCCTCACTCGCTTCCGCTTTTCCGAGCGTGAGGGGCGCCCCACGGCGCTGGGCTATGCCGGCATTAGCAACTCCTGCCTGGGGAGCGGCGCCGGAAATCTGGAACAGATCAACATCGCCTCGGCCATCGGCAAGACGCACGAGGAAGACGCGTACTGGGGCAGTACCTACGTACTCCAGCAGATCTGCCGGATCGCCTTCGAGCCGCCCACCGCAACCGTTGTAACTGCAGAGTGACGGCGGATAGCCGGAGCCATGGCGATCCTTGCCGTGGAGCCGCCGCGGCCGAGTCGATCACGCGGCTACGTCGTCGGCCACTCGTCCTGGGTAAGGCAAGCCAGCACGGGTGCCTTATACGCCGACGGAAACAGCACGACGCGCCGTGCGATGCCCGACGCAGCATGCCGGCCGGCCGTCCAAGTCGCCAGGATCTGGAGATAGGTGCGACGGTGACGCGATCGCTCCGCGAACGGGACATCGGCGTGCCGCACGACGATCTGCTCGGCATCCGCGAGCCAGGAAAGGTCGCCGAGACACTCTTCCAAGGCGTCCCAGTTCCATCCGAAGTAGTCCGGAAACCGTAGTCCTTCGGCAAAACGCGCCAACAGCTCGCGCCGCCGGCGGATCTCTGCCGGAATGGCAACTTCCACTATCTCCGGCGAAGGACAGCTGGGCATCGCGTCGACAAAGTGAAACCCGGGAGGTTCAGTCGACATGGAGTAGACTACCGAATGCGTTGAAACGTTTCGTAATGGTCCGGCGTGTAGTACGCCTCGCCATCCTTACCGGTCACAATCCGTTGCGGCCCCGGACCGGCCAGGTCAGCGGTAGGATGCACCCATTCGCGGTAATGGCCCGCGGGCTTCAACGGCAAGCGCCGTTCCCGGTTCTGGAACACCGATCCGTCGCGCGGAAACGACAGGCGCTCGTTCGCTTCGATACGCGACAAGGTTCCGCTCAGATCCACTTCGCCACGATAGACGACGCGACCGTCGCGGTCGCGAATCGTGACCCCTTGCATGAGCGTGCGTCGGGACGATGGGACCTCCCTGGTCGCATCGCCCGCCAATCCATCGGGCAACTCGGAGGATCCGGACGAGGGGGCGGACGTCGCCGGTGCCGGACGCTGGGCGGGAGTATGCCCCCCCGTCTGCTGCCAGCGCACCCAGCCGGCCAGTAAGACGACGACCACCACCATCACCAATCGCTGGCCGAGTCGCTTCATGATGCCGATCGTTCTGCTTCGCGGACGAATGCCGCGCACCGCGCCGCAAAGCTGTGCGCCGCATTCACCGAGCGCAATCCTTCGGCCTGGTGGATCGTGAAGTACCCTGTGTAGTCGATGGCTCGCAATCCTTCCACCACCTCGGCTAACGCTACGCCGTCGTTGGACCACAACGGTAAATGATGGAACCGTCGGGTGCCCAGGCAGTATGTATCGAGCGCCACTGGCCCAAGAGGATCGAGCCGGTGGTTTTGCACATAAACATTCATCACATGCGGACGGAGCCGTTGCAGCGTTTCAAGACCGTACGGTTCCCCGCACAACATCAGGTTCGCAGGCTCGTAAATCAGACCAAAGTTGGGGTCGCCAATCTCGGCCAATACCTGCAACATCGGGTCGACTTGCTCGAACAACGAATGCGTGTGGCATTGATGGGCCAGCCGGACTCCTTCGGCACCTGCAATCCGGGCCGCCTGGCGGGCAAAAGGAATATCTTCGCGCCGCTTGAGACAGACACGCAACAGGTCGCAACGCAGATCGCGTGCCAGCGTCACGCTCGGCCGGATGTCCCGCAGACTGGATGGCCCCTGACTGTTGTTCAGCGGGATATCGGCGTCGGCCGTGACCATGGCGATGGCTAATCCGGCCCCCTCCACCCGATCACGAACGCGAGCCCGCTCGGCGGCGCTCGAGTGGATTCCGACACCACTCGCTCGCATGCAGATCGCCTTGTAGCCGGTACCCGCAGCGATCTCGATCACCTGCTCGATGGGAAGCTGCAA
>JBFWYF010000924.1:0-3380 GCA_050186685.1 Pirellulaceae bacterium | reverse complement strand
TATCCAATCGATCGATCTGCTGGCGCTGCACAGCGACCTCGTCGCGCAGTCCACGGATGGCCGCATCGCGCTGGGCCAACAAAGCAGTTTGATCGGCCAATTCGCGGCGGGCGTCGGCCAGTTCGGTCGCGGTCTTCGCGGCGGCGGATGACTGGGCGTGATAGGCGGAGTAGCCGTACCAACCAATCCAGCCCGCACCGCCGCACAGCGCTACCGCAAGCAGCGTGCGCAGGGTGCTGTTGACGACGGTGAGGTGTTCCAGCAGCGTGGGCATATTTCGTTGAGGCCCCAGCGCGGCTTGCGCTGGCTCGCCCGATCAACGCGTCAAGGGACCCGACGGGCGCGGGTCGCATTCGCCCCACGTCAGAAACTGGCGCTGGTCGCGAGTGCGGCACACGCCGCGGCCACCGCCCGCCACGTGGTGCGATAGCTCAGAAACATCAGGGTAATGGCAGTGGCCCATACAAAGTACCCGATGCGCAGTTCGGGTAACAGGTCACCCAGTATGGCCCAACACCAGCTGATGGCGGCCGCTGCGGCCAGACCGGGGAGCAACCAGTCGTCCCACCGAGTACCACGCCACCGCCCCGCCGCCAGCGAGAGCGCCATGATCACGTTGGGAAAATTCATCCAGCACACCGACCAGCATTCGAACGCCCACGTTCGGGCTTGATCCCAGGTGCGGGTCTCGGGTTGGGCGATCCAGGTGCGGGCCGTCTCGACCGGTTCCAGGCAGGCGGCGCTGGCGTGCCAGGCCACTTGCCAGCCGTACAAGGTGACGGGTTGCGCCTGGCAGCCTTGGACGGTGACAGCGGGCAGAATCAGAGCCCCCGCAAACAAGAGCCAGGCGGAACGCGTGACGCCCTGCCGCCGCTCCGGAGCATGCAGCCACGTGAACCTGCCGCACATGCTGGCCACCGTCAGAAACAAACCGATTGCCGGGACAAATACCCCCGGTTTCCACCGGACGGCCAGAGCGCTGGCGGCCGCCACAAAACTCGTCAAGACAAAAAGGTCGCGCAGCGAAACTTGCAGCACAGCAGGGGGTGAAACGGCGGACCGCGTGGGAGCGAGGGACATCGGAGGCACGCTAACCGACAAGGGACACATCATTGACGCCACTTGTTGATCCTGTTCCGCCCCGTTTTATTCCCGGGGATCCCTCGGATTCAGCCGGCACGTACGTCGGAAGTCTGACGACTCCCGTGACCCGTCGGTCCGTAGGTCCATGTGCGTGCTTGTACACCCGCCGAAGTTCGGATTACCATTGCGATTCAGGCAGCGGCCGGGACGCAGGGAGTATCCCCGGGGCATCTCGTCGCCCTGTCGCCAGCAGGTCGACGGGGGAGTCCGTGCAGGCTCCGTCATGTCTTCGAACTGCGGTCGAGCTGCGAAGAAACGGAGCAACTGGAATGGCCAAGCCCAAAGCGATGGCAGCAGAAAAAGATCAAGTCAAGGAACCGGAGGTCCCCCAGGGGAAACGCATCCTGCTAGTCGACGATGATCCTGAGATCATCGAGGCGTTGCGCTATGCGTTAGAGGTCAAGGGATATACGATTCTCGTCGCGCGGGATGGCAATCAGGGGTTGGCCATGGCCGAGCGAGAAGATCCTGATCTGGTGATCCTGGACATGATGATGCCTAAGCGCAGCGGTTTTCTGGTGCTGGAAAAGCTGCGTCGGACGCGGCCGGTGCCGATTCGGGTCATCATGATTACCGCCAACGAGGGCAGCCGGCACAAGGCTTATGCCGAGATGCTGGGCGTGGACGACTACATCCGTAAGCCTTTCGCCATGGACCGGCTGATCGAAAGCGTCGGGCGCCTGCTCGCGTGACCGGCGGACTGCCCGAGCGGCTGGCGAGCGTCTGGCCGCCAGCGGAATGGGCCGAGGCCAGCGTGCTGGTTGGCGTATCCGGCGGCGCGGACAGTGTGGCTCTAGTGCGCTGCCTGATCCTTCTCAAGCAGCGCGCCGGCGGTGCCGGGCAGCTTCTCGTCGCGCATTACAACCATCGCCTGCGGGGTGCGGAATCGGACGCCGATCAGCAGTTCGTCCAACGGCTGTGCGGGCAGCTCCAGGTGCCATGTATCACCAATGATCCGCTTGGGCTTGAGCCGGGAACCGGCCGGGATCTCGATAATGCGTCCCCTTTCGCGAATTCGGGGACGGACGTTGTCGAAGCTGCGGCGCCCGCGGCAGCCGACGAAGCCTCGGCACGCTCCGCGCGCTACCGGTTCCTGACGGCCCGCGCCAAGGCCGCCGGCGCCCGGTATCTCGTGGTGGCTCATACGGCAGACGATCAGGCCGAGACGGTCCTGCACCGGATCCTGCGGGGGACCGGACTGGATGGACTAGCTGGCATCCCGCGCGTGCGCCAACTGGTGCCCGGCGTGTCGCTCATACGACCACTGCTGGACTGCTGGCGGCACGAAGTACTGGAATTCCTCGCGCAGCTGGGGCAGCCGTTTCGCGACGATACCTCGAACGCGTCGCGGCAGTATACTCGCAATCGCCTGCGTCACGACTTGCTGCCCCAGCTCGAGCGCACCTACAACCCGCAAGTGCGTGCGGCGCTGTGGCGGCTGGCTGAACAGGCGCGAGCGTTCCACGCCTTCGCCGATGCAGCATGTGCAGAGTGGGAGACTCGGCTGGTGCGCGTGCGTCAGCCAGAGCGAGTGGTACTCGATGGCGCGATCCTGGCGGCGATGCCTCCGTTCCTGGTCATCCCCGCGCTCATCCGACTTTGGGACGTGCAGGGCTGGCCGCGCGGCGCGATGTCTGGCGCACACTGGCAGCAACTCGCATCCCTCTGCGCCGTCGCCGTCGGACCGACGACGCATCGTCGGACGTTACCCGGGCACCTCGAAGTCCGCGCGGGCGCAGGACGCTTGTGCCTGCTCCGTGCCACGACGTCAAAGCCTCCGCACCGCCCCGGACCAAGCACTCCCCGCTGAGGACACTGGCGAAGCCAGTGCCACACCAGCCGGCGACAATCCGCGATCTCTGCGTTTCCCTGAAGGGAAGCAAAACGCGGAGATCGCAGATCACGCTGAAGGAGGAGGAGGCTCTGCGCTCCTCGGCGACAATCCGCGATCTCTGCGTTTCCCTGAAGGGAAGCAAAACGCGGAGATCGCAGATCACGCTGAAGGAGGAGGAGGCTCTGCGCTCCTCGGCGACAATCCGCGATCTCTGCGTTTCCGGACCTGGTCCGCCCCCGGCTGGACGTGCCCGTTCTCGGGCGACGAGCGGGCCCGATTGCAGGACGTGGGAATCCCGGCGGGCACCGCCCGAACGATGCCTGGCTTACTTTTTCGCAAGGTCAGGTGATCGAATCGGCTCGTGGTTCGGAGAGTCTCCCGCAGAGGCCGCGGAGATCGCTGA
>JBFWYF010000923.1:0-3399 GCA_050186685.1 Pirellulaceae bacterium | reverse complement strand
CTGGAGGAGGATCATACGACGGGTAAGCGGGTATTCAGGTTCGTCGAGGGACCACTATTCGGGAACGTGATTCTTGCCGACGAGATCAATCGCACGCCACCAAAGACGCAAAGTGCATTGCTGGAAGCGATGCAGGAACGGCAGCTGACGATTTGTGGCCAGACCTACCGGTTGCCCGATCCCTTTTTCGTCCTGGCCACGCAGAATCCGGTGGAAACCGAAGGAACGTACCCGCTGCCGGAAGCGCAGCTTGATCGGTTTCTGTTGAAGATCCGGGTGAATTATCCGAGCCGCGCGGAAGAGTTGGAGATCGTGCGGCGACAGACGACCGACTACCGGTTCGTCTCGCGCAAGGTATGGACGGCGGACGACATGCACATGATGCAGACGCTCGTGCGGAGCGTCGTGGTGTCCGACCACGTCTATCATGCGGCGCTGGACCTCGTGCGCACAACACGGCCGGAAGAGTGTGCGTTGCCTCCAGAACTGCGCAACATGGTGCAGTGGGGCGCGGGCCCTCGTGCGACGATTGCCCTGTTGCTGGCGGCCAAGGCCCGGGCCCTGCTCCACCGCCGCTGCCACGCCACGACGGGCGATTTGCGTGCCTTGGCACTGCCCGTCCTGCGGCATCGCATCATCCTGACGTTTAACGCCGAGGCAGCGGGGATCGATGCCGACAGCATTCTGCAGAAGATCGTCGAGTCGACGCCTTCGATGCACAAGGAAAAGGCCTGACGGAACACCATGCCATGAACCACCCCATGCTGCCACCTCCCGAAAACTCACCTGGTCACCGATCGGCCTCCGATCTGGTCGATCCGCAGGTCATGGACGAGATCGGCAGCCTGGAGTTGCTGTCGCGCTGCGTCGTCGACGGATTTCTCTCCGGCAAGCACCGATCGACGCACAAAGGCGGCTGCTGCGAATTCGCTCAACACCGACCGTATGCGCCAGGCGATGAAATCCGTCACATCGACTGGCAAGTGTATGCGCGGAATGACCGCTATTTCGTACGGCAATACGAGGAAGAAACGAATCTGCAGGCCACCATCGCGCTGGACACGAGCGGTTCGATGCGGTTTGGCCTGTCGACCGTGACGAAGTTCGACTATGCACGGCGCGCGGCGGCCTGCCTGGCCCGGCTCCTCTTGCACCAGCGCGATGCGATCGGGGCCGCTATTCTGCACGAGACGGCCCCTGTCTTCGTGCCGCCCCGCCAGAACGCCAGCCATCTCCAGACACTGTTGATGGCACTGGCGCATGCGTCGCCATCGGCGGGCGGCAATCTGGCGGCGCACATCCGCGCCTGTATTCCACGACTGCGCCGGCGCGGCCTGTTTGTCCTGTTCTCCGATTGTTTCGCCGATCTGGACGAGCTGGCACAGGCCATCAAAGTCCTGCGTGCCCGAGGCCATGACGTCTTAGTGTTCCAGGTGCTCGCCCCCGAAGAGATCACCTTCGACTTCCGCCACTGGTCGACCTTCCAGTCGCTCGAAGTGACGGGCCTGCGGCGACATCTGGATCCCGCTGCCGTCCGCGACGAATACCTCGCGCGCATGCGAGCATTCCTGGATCGGTTGGCCGACGCCGTAACAGGCATGGGTGCCGACTACGTGCGTACCACCACCCGCCACGATCTTTCCGAGACGCTGACGTATTTTCTTCGCAGCCGCATGGCCAAAGGGCGAGCCGCCGGCAGTGTTCATGCCCGCATGGTGACGATGTGACGTTCCTCGGTCTGGCGTTCCTCGCGGCATTGCCGCTGGCCGCTGCTCCCATCCTGCTGCACTTATTCGATCGCCGCCGAACGGTTGTGATCGAGTGGGGAGCGATGCAGTTCTTGATGGAAGCGTCGTCGCGCAAGACGAGTGCCCGCCGGTTCCAGCACTGGCTTCTGTTGCTGCTGCGTGTGCTCGCCATCGCCGCGCTGGTGCTGGCTCTCGCGCGCCCGTTGGTCGAACTGTCGTGGTTTCCATCCTACGATGCGACTGAAACCGTTCTTGTAATCGACACCTCGCTTTCGACCATGCAGCGGCATGCGGAAGCAACGGCCTTCGACGAACTCATGCAGCGCTCGACCGCCAAGGTCCGGGAACTCGCGTCGGGATCGGCCATCCGGATCCTGGTCACATCCCCCTACCCGGCATGGGCGACTCCGGCCAGCGTGCGATTGAACGACGCGACCCGCGACGAACTCGTCGCGTTGATCACCACGCTGCGCCCGACGGAAGGCACTGGCGACATCCCGGCGGCGCTGCTGAAGGCAGTCCAATCCGAATCCGAAAGCGATCGCGTGGGCAGCCGCGAGCTCGTCGTGCTGACCGACGGACAACGCGTCGACTGGCAGGCCGAGAACATACCCGCCTGGCAGCAGTTCCAGGCGGCCTGGCAGGCCGCTCCCCTGCCCACTTCGCTCGAGATTGTTCAGCTCCGCGCGAGTGCGGACTCGACCGGCAATCTCGCTATTGCGGACATGCGCATACAAGGCGCGACGACGGGTCCCGGGCAGCCCTTCACGGTCACCGCGCAGCTCCACAATTTCGCGCGTGAAGCCTCCGCGCCCACAACGATCGAATGGCTGCTGGGCGAGGAGCGCCTGACCACGACCGAAGTGCCCTCGATTGGCGCCGGCGCGACGCACGAGGTTCGTTGGCAGCATGCCCTGGACGGCAGCGGCGTGTATGCCGTGGGCTGTCGCTTGCTGAGCGAAGATGCGCTGGCAGCCGACAATCGCGAGTCGCGGATCCTCGAAGTCGTCGACCGTGTCCCCGTGCTGCTGGTCGAGGATGCCAGCGGGTACACCGAGATTCAACAAGACACCTATCTGATCCGCGCTGCCTTGGGACACATCGAAGGCGAGACCCGCGATGGCTGGCACGCGGTGTTCGAGCCCCGTACAGTTGCTCCAGATCAGCTCGACACGATCCGCCTGGAAGATTTCCGAGTCGTCGTCATACCGAACCTGACCGCTCTGGCCGACGAGGTCGTAGCGCGGTTGGAACAGTTTGTCAGCGGCGGCGGTGGATTGTGGCTGGCGCTCGGGCCACGCACCGACCGCGACGTATTCGACCGGCAGTGGTTTCGCGAAGGTGCCGGCCTCGTGCCGCTCCGATTGGGGCGGATCGTCGACGAACCGACCGATCCGCTGCTGCAGCCCACGATCAATCCCTTCCTGAAGGCCCATCCAGCGACGGCGCAACTGGCCAATTATCACCAGCTCGATCTGGGTGACGTTAAAGTCAGCCGGAGATACCGGTTCTCCCCTGCCGACGGCGCTACACCGGTGCCGGTACTGCTCGAGTTGTCGAACGGAGATCCACTCGCCGTTGAGCACCGTGTCGGTCTTGGACGCGTAATCGTCCAGGCCGTACCCTTGCGACTGCAATGGAGCGACCTGGC
>JBFWYF010000922.1:0-3402 GCA_050186685.1 Pirellulaceae bacterium | reverse complement strand
CCAATGTAGCGCTCTGCTGGCGGACTGGGAATCCTGGCAGGCGGCCATTATCCTGGCGGATTCTGTGCGGCAACGCACAGACTGCAGCTGGTGGCAGCGGAGAGGAGAGGGAGTTACGTATGAACGAGGGAGAGCACGACGCATACGTCGCGCTGAGCGTGCCCGATTTCCCGCTGTATCTGGCGGGAAATTTCGTAGTGACGATGGGCATGCAGATGCAGACGGTTGCCGTGGGATGGGAGGTGTTCGAACGAACGGGGGACGAGTTGGCCCTGGGATGGGTGGGCTTGGTTCAGTTTCTGCCCGTAATCCTGCTGACGATCGTGGCGGGCCATGTCGCGGACCAGTTCAGTCGTCGGCACGTGATGATGGGCGCGATGCTGTTGTTCGCGGCGGCATCGCTGGGATTGACGGCTATCTCGTGGTGGGGAGCCGACTACCGGTGGATGTATGCATGCCTGGCCCTGACGGGTACGGCGCGTGCCTTTCAGCAGCCGGCCAAAGCGTCGTTTCTGCCGCAATTGGTACCGCGTCATGCCTTTACCAATGCTGTGACTTGGAACACTGGCGGCTTTCATCTGGCATCGGTGATGGGGCCCGCGGCGGGTGGGCTGTTGATCGCCTGGTTTCGACACGCGGCGCTGGTCTACGTGCTGGATGCGGCCTCCGCATGCTGCTTCCTCGCGTGCCTGTTACGAATCCGCGTACGTCCCGCGCCACCGACGCCCCGCCGCGTGTCGCTCGAACACCTTGTGGCGGGCATGCAATTCGTGTGGCGCAGCCCGGTCATTCTGGCGGCAATTACGCTGGACATGTTCGCGGTATTGCTGGGAGGTGCCACCACCCTGTTACCTGTCTACGCCAAAGAGATCCTCGGAGTGGGACCGGAAGGGCTCGGCTGGATGCGAACTGCGCCCGCGCTCGGAGCTTTGGCCATGGCCATCGTGTTGGCACATCTTCCACCGCGGCGGCACGCCGGCCGAACGTTGTTGCTGGCGGTGGCCGGGTTCGGCGTGGCGACGATTCTGTTCGGCTTGTCGCGTTCCTTTGCCTTCAGCCTCGCCATGCTGCTGCTGCTCGGCGCGCTCGACAATATCAGCGTCGTGATCCGCCATACGCTGGTCCAGCTGCACACGCCGGACGAATTACGCGGACGGGTGTCGGCCGTGAATTCGTTGTTTATCGGCGCTTCCAACGAGCTGGGCGGATTCGAATCCGGTGTGGTGGCTCGTCTCTTCACACCGACGATCTCGGTGGTGAGCGGCGGACTGGGGACGCTCCTGGTCGTATCTGCCGTCGCCTGGCGGTGGCCACAGTTGCGATGGTACGGCGGCTCGGCGCCGGTCGAACGCCCCGCAGCCCGTCCCGCCCCCACGCCGGAAGAGGTAGCTTAGATGCTCCGGCCCTGCCGATGGTTGCCAGACGTCGGAGTATCAGCGACATTGGCAACAACGATAGCACGCCGCGCGTCGGGCTGCGGCGGATTTTCCTGGGTGCCAGCGGAGCTCGTTTCATGAGCCGATTGAGTCTGCGGGTCATCGTTTTCTCGCTCGTCGCAGTGCTGAGTTGGGCCGACACCGCCGGGATCTCGGCTGAAGAAGGCGACTCGGGTTCGGCCGGCATGTTGCCATTGCAATTGCGGACGCGAGTCGAGTCGGCACCGAGCAGCGGTCACTGGCATGCGGTGACGCGCCGCGTGATGTGGCCCGCTCGGGAGACCGCTCTGGTGATCTGCGATATGTGGAACGACCACTATTGCGTGGCGGCGGCACAGCGTGTGGCCGAAATGGCACCCCACATGAATCGGCTGATTGCGGAAGCGCGCCGTCGCGGCGCGCTGATTATCCATTCGCCTAGCGGCTGCATGGACAAGTATGAAGGCTGGCCGCAGCGTCGGCGGGCTCAGCAGGCACCGCCGTTCGCCACCAGCATTCCGCTGCAAAGTTGGTGCTTTCGCAATCCGCTGCACGAACCGCCTTTGCCGGTCAGCGACGAGCACCCGTGCGAGGACGTGAACCTGCGGCCCGCAGTGCGTTTTTTCGAGCGCCAGATCGAGACGTTGGAAATTGCCCCTGAAGATGCGATCACCGACAGCGCCGAGGCGTTCTACCTGATCAAGCAGCGCGGCATCCGGCACGTGCTCGTCATGGGCGTGCACATGAATATGTGCGTTCTCGGGCGTCCCTTTGGCATCCGCCAACTCGTCCAGCATGGGCTCGACGTGGCCTTGGTCCGCGACATGTCGGATACCATGTACAATCCCGACCAGCCGCCGGGCGTCAGCCACTTCACGGGCAATGATCTCGTCAGCGAGCACATCGAGCGATACTGGTGCCCGACGGTGACCAGCGCAGATGTGCTGGGCGGGAAGCCGTTCCGGTTCTCGGACGACCGCCGGCCGCACCTGGTCGTGGTGATGGCCGAGGACGAATACGAAACGGCGGACACGCTGCCCCGTTTCGTTCTCGATCAGCACCTCGGTCGCGACTTCCGCGTCAGCTACGTCCATGCGAGCTGGACGGACCCTCATGACCTGCCCGGCTGGGAAGTATTACGCGAGGCCGACATCGCCTTGTGGTCGCTCCGCCGGCGGGCGCTTCCAGCCGTGCAGTTGCAAGCCTTCCGCGATTACGTGGCCTCAGGCAAGCCGCTTGTAGCGATCCGAACGACCAGTCACGGCTTCTGCCTCCGCCCTGGTCAGTCGCAGACCGGCGGTGAGCAGTGGCCTACCTTCGACCGGGAGGTGCTGGGTGGTTATTATCAGAACCACTATGGCAATGAACTGGTCGCGATCGTGCGAATCGCGAGCGGCGGCAGCAAGCATCCCGTGCTCTCGGGTGTCGGAGATGAGCCGTGGAGCGTGCGGAGTTCGCTGTACCGCAGCAGCCCGCTGGCGCCCACGGCGACCAGCCTGCTGATGGGCGAGGTACCTGGGCATGCCGCCGAGCCCGTAGCATGGACCAACACGACGAGTCAGGGCGGCAAAGTGTTTTACACATCGCTGGGACATCCGACGGATTTTGAGCTACCCGCGTTTCAACGACTGCTGCGAAATGCGCTATACTGGGGCGCCGGTCTGGCCGCTCGCTTGTGAGCGAGCCGGCGAGATCGCTGCGGACCTGGCGCCGCTGAGGCGCTGTCGCCGTCGCGCGAACTCGGACTGATCCTGCCTTCACCTCACGCCTCTCTCGATTTCCTAACGACTCCATTGCCATGTCAATCAAGTTCATTCGCGTGCCCTGTGCGGTTCTGTTGTTGTGCAGTCTGGCGTCGCTCGCCATGGAGCCCCGGACGCACGGAGAATGGCAGGACGTCAAGATTCCGGACGCCTGGAAGACGCCGCGGCGCGGGATGAGCGGCTATGCATGGTACCGGTGTCGCCTGACGGTTCCGGCTTCCTGG
>JBFWYF010000921.1:0-3405 GCA_050186685.1 Pirellulaceae bacterium | reverse complement strand
ATGGCCGCAAGCCGACGGACATCATCTATGCCCTGCTGCTCCTTTGGCAGCTTTGATGGCGCTACCGGCATCTGGGCTGCCTGCGTGGGGCGAGTTTTGTTCGACGGGGCGGCATGGTATGGTACGGGGCCAGGCGCCGGAGGACTTGTACCGTGAGACTCGTTGTTGCCATCATACAGCCCACAAAGCTCAAGGCCGTTCAGGAAGCGCTAGCTCAAGTCGGGGTTGAGCGCATGACCGTCTGCGACGCGCAGGGTTATGGCCGTCAGCGTGGTCAGAGCGCCGTGTATCGCGGAGTGGAATACAAGACGAACCTGCTGCGGAAGGTTGCTCTTGAGATTGCCGTCAATGAGGATTTTCTCGAGCGGACGGTGAACACGATCGAGGCGGTAGCCCGTACTGGGCCGGACGGCAACATCGGGGACGGCAAGATCTTTGTCCTGCCCGTGGTCGAAACGTATCGCATCGGCGGGCTGGCGAAGGGGCCTGAAGCTGTGTGAGCGGGTTGCCGGGCGTCACGCATCCGGGAGTTCTCTTGTGACAGCCGCCGTTGTGTATCTCACAAATGACTTGCTGTTTTCGTCACGGGTCGGCGCGGTGGCGGGGGCTCGTGCCGTCGAAGTCGCGGTCGTGCGATCCTTGTCGGACTTGACGGCACAGTTGGCCGGGGGGAAGGTTCGGCTGGTGCTTGTCGATCTGGACCACCGGGACGCGGACATGCCCGCCGTGCGCCGCAGTGTGACGGAGTTGTCGTCGCCGCGTGCGTTGGTGGTGGCGTATGCTTCGCATGTAAAAGAGGACCGCTTAGCCGCCGCTGCGCGGGCCGGTGCCGATCGGGTGTTGTCGCGCGGTCAGTTTGATCGGCAGTTATCGGAGATCCTGGACCTGGCGCGGGACGTCGCTTCCGACTCGCCTTCATCTCCGGAGTAAGTGCGCGGCCATGCGGCATGTGCCCGTCACGACTTATTTCCTGGAAATGCGGTCACCCGACGAATTGCGTCCACGTCGGCTCGACGACGCGCGCCTTGTAATCCGGCGCGCCGAAACGCCTTGTCCGGAGTTCAATCGCTTTCTGTACGGGGCCGTAGGTTGGTCGTGGTATTGGATCGACAAACTTGCCTGGTCATACGAGCAGTGGCAGGCATACGTCGACCGACCCGAACTGGAGACGTGGGTGGCCTATTTCGCGGGAACACCGGCGGGTTACTTTGAACTCGAGCACCAGGCTGGTGGCAATGTCGAGCTCGCCTATTTCGGCCTATTACCACATGGGCTGGGGCGCGGTTGGGGGGCGGCCCTGCTGACAGCCGCTGTGGAACGGTCCTGGGTGGCAGGAGCGAGTCGTGTGTGGGTGCACACCTGCTCGCTCGATCACCCGGCAGCGCTCCGTAACTACGTCGCGCGCGGCTTCCGGGTCTACCAGGAACAGCAGACTACGAAGTGGATCGAGGACGCCCCTCGCCGCGACTGGCCATGAAGGGCAAGTGGGAACGCCGACGTGGGGAGGATGGGCGTCGTCGCCGCGATGCGGTGGTGGCGGTCACGAGCGGACTGTTGCTGGTGGCCATGACTTGGGGCACCTTACGTTTGCCGCCGCGGCCGCTTTCCGGCCGGGCCTCTTTGGCACCGCCCATGATGTCCGCGGGAGCGGCGTCGACGCTTGCCCGGCATTCGGTTGAAGATCTCGATCAACCGATCGTGCAGTTTCCGACCGTGTTCTGGGAGCCGCGCGACACCGACAGCTTGCGCCACTGGATCCGCACCTCCGCGTTCGTCCGGGGCAAAAAAATCCTGGAGATTGGAACGGGGACAGGGCTATTAGCCCTGTGTTGTGTCCGCGCTGGAGCCGCAAGCGTCGTCGCTACCGATGTGAACCCAGCCGCCATCGAGAATGTCCGCTATAACGCCGCCCAACTGGGGCTGCCGGGACTGATCGAGACGCGCCTGGTTGCGCTTGACAATCGGGGCGCCTACGCCGTGATCCGACCGGGTGAACGTTTTGATCTCATTATCTCCAATCCCCCCTGGGAGAATGCCCATGCCGGACGGATCGCCGAATTCGCATTGTTTGACGAGAATTTCGCGCTCCTGCACTCGCTGCTTGACGGTCTGCCGGACCACCTGGCCACGGATGGGCGATGCCTCTTGTCCTACGGCTGCGTGACGGCGATACGAGAACTGATCCGCACCGCCCGAGAACGGCAGCTCGAAACAAAGATCCTCGACCACCGACGGCTGGAAGATTTGCCCGAACTGTTTCTGCCGGGGATGCTGATCGAGGTCACGGTCCCGGACGCAGCGCCAGCCGGTGTTGCGTCACCTCCTCCACCTTCTTGCGCGTGAAGGCCAGCGGGAAATACTCCCCGGCGGCCCACAGCGGTAGCAGATCCTGGTAATGCGCACTGCCCGCCTGACCCGATTGGCCAGGCATGCTGGTGGCAACTCCCCGATCCCACTCCGCCAGGTCAAAGATCTGCCGGTACGAGGCGCCATGAATCTGGGCGAACCGCTCGTCGTGTCGGGTATTGTTGGGGGTATAGGTATCGCCCGGACGTGGCACGGGGACGGTGTTGAACAGCTGTGCATATGCCGGGCCCAATTCGGCGAGCGGGTGGTGCAGAGTGGCCGTGTGCAGACGCCCCCAACTCCACGTTGCCGTCTCGTCGCCGAGCAGCTTGCGCGTGCGAGCTACCGCCGCGGCGAAGGTCTCCCGGACCAACGCATCCCGAGCTTCCCGCGGCCTGTCACCAAACCACGGAGTCGACGGGTTTTCCAGAGCGTGTAGCAGGACCGTCATACTGCGCAGGTCGCCTCGGTCCAGGCGCGCGTCCTGAGGCATCCGGGCATCGAAGACACCGCGCATCAGCTCCTGCACCCAGGTCGCATACAGCGGTCCGGCCTGAGACTCGGCACTTAGCACGCCATCCCAGTCCAGGATCAGCCTGGTATACGGCGCCAGCTCGGCGGGCAATTCCACGGACCGCAGGATGCTCTGTAGCGAGCGGCCCGGCAACGACGTGCAATCGTGCTGCAGTCGCTGGAAGTCGCCGATCGAAAATGTACGTGCGGTGTCGAGTTCCTCGCGAAGGCGCTCATACCGGTGCGACGAGGCCCATTCATAGGCGATGCTATGGGTATAGCCGCGCGGCAGGATGTTGTGATTGGCCGTGGCGATCCAATGCTGGGGTGGATCAAACAATTGCGGGAGATCGCTGCTGGCCAGATATCCTTGCCACTCGAATGCGCCCGTGGCTCCAGGCACCGGCAACAGACCATCCCAGCCCTGGCGGATCGGCGTACGTGCCGACGCCACCCAGCCGATGTGTCCGTCGACGTCGGCATAGACAAAATTCTCGCCAGGGGCTTTCCACGCCTCGAGCGCGGCGCGGAACTGGGACACGTCCT
>JBFWYF010000920.1:0-3406 GCA_050186685.1 Pirellulaceae bacterium | reverse complement strand
AAGCGCCTGACCATCGCCAATCGCCGCTTGCAGCATCACCTGCAGGCAGCTTAATCGTTAACCCTGATGAGCCACTTCCTCCCGATCTGAAACGCTCAAAAAGTCTCATTCGGCCTGACGACGGACACTGCGCAAAAATTGCATCATTGCAGCAGCTCACCCGGCTCCTATCTACCGAACAAGCGCATTGCGAATTGCCAGAATCTGCCATG
The DNA here is from genome assembly GCA_050186685.1 of Pirellulaceae bacterium. Lineage (GTDB taxonomy): Bacteria > Planctomycetota > Planctomycetia > Pirellulales > Pirellulaceae > CAZFLF01. The sequence continues at coordinate 3,194 of JBFWYF010000920.1, read as the reverse complement.
CGCAGACGGCGCAGGAGTAACCTCCTCTACCTTTTCTTCCTGACGCTGAGCGTGCGGCAGTTTCGTAGCTATCGGTGCCATTGCGCTTCGGCGCGCCACTTCCTTCCAAGCCAGCTTAGCATGGACTGCTTTCCGCAGCCGGTCGAGCTCGAGTTGCAATTCACTTCCCGGTTGTGCCATGCTTCGAAATATCAGCTATACACCGGTCTGGAGCATGGTCTAGTGGCGCACATTCTTCAAGTGTGCAATCCGGCATGAATAGAGCTTGGCTACTCGCCCTAGTGCTGATTGGGCTGTCTTTTGCCCTCTTCAGCAGTGCAGCGTCTAGCGGTGACGCATTCGTCGGCGTCGTCAGCGTGATAGACGGCGACACGCTTGAGATGCACGGGACTAGGATTCGGCTGTTCGGGATCGATGCGCCGGAGAGTAGGCAAGAGTGCCTACGGTTGGACAAAACGAAGTGGCGTTGCGGCCAGGAGGCTGCGCTGGCACTTTCAAACAGAGTGGGACGGGGCGTAGTCCAGTGTGAGTCGAAGAGCCGAGACCGGTACGGGAGAACAATCGCTACTTGCTTTGACAACGGTGGAGACCTGAACCGCTGGATGGTCTTGAATGGATGGGCGGTTGCCTACCGAAAGTACTCCACCAAGTACGCGCTGGATGAGGATAAGGCTCGAAAGGAAGCTCGCGGAATATGGGCTGGTCAGTTTGAGATGCCGTGGGACTATCGTTCTCGTTGAGCAGTGCGAGGGCAGCATCGATTTGTTGGCGACGGAAATGTTGGCATCTCGCCCCTCCCGGTAGCGACCAGCTCGAGCACGTCGATCGGGCCAACGACAAGGCATCCCAGGCGGCGCGTCCCGATGCGTAGGACGGACTGTCACTGAACGCTCGGCCGCTCGCCCTCGCCAGCCCGTTCGTTGTTCCTGTCATCATCGCCGACCGATACGCGGCCGGTCGCCAGTCCTTCGCATACGGTCGCCGCAGTGACGCGTGGTGCCGCGCCAGCAGCTCGCCCCACGCCCGCAGGTCGCGCTCGAGGAACCAGTCGACGGCTTCGTGGTAGGCATCCAGGTACAGGCGGCTCATGGGCGTGATCTGGGAAGTGGATGTGGCGACACGGTGGCCGCAGAGCTGAGGGGCAAGGATGCGACGCTGAGGCCGCCGGTCAGCGCCTGAGCCGGCGGCAGTCGCGCCTCAAGACCAGTTAGGGCCGCCCTGACGGGCGGCTAGCCAAGTCGAACCCCGGTCGCCGGAGACGCCATCAAGAGCAGCGCGAAGCCGCCGACCGCCAGAACACGCATGTCATACCCTTCCCTTGAGGTTATTAAGTCACTGTACAGGGGCGCGTTCGAGTAGTAAACTTTTTCATAGCCAATCGGGCCGTTTGGGTCGCAGGTGGTCGCCCGTTCGACCCACGCCGTAGCGGCCGGGTTGGCTGGGCGCACCTTCGCGCTCGACACAGCGAGTGCCGCGGCGGCCATCATTCCGAGCAAAGGCGTTCGGCTTCAGCCGGAAGCAGGCTACGCGAGACCCCGATTTGAGCCCCCGCGCACTGGCCGATGGCCGATCAGTAGTGGCCTTGATGCGCGACAATCAACAGTTGTCACGCTAACATCTGCCCATCCGACGGGGGAAGTGATGATCACCGATCAACAACTTCGCAAGATCATGCCGCAGGCCGGCGCGCGCCTTACGCCGCATTTGCCGTACATCAGCGAAGCTCTCGAACTCGGGAAGATCAACACACCGGAGCGCATCGCGGCTTTCATTGCCCAACTGGCTCACGAGAGCGGGCAGTACCTTTACATGGAGGAAATTGCCGACGGGAGCGCCTACGAGTGGCGTGAGGACCTTGGCAACAACCAGAGCGGCGACGGTCCGAAATACAAGGGCCACGGGCCTATCCAGATCACCGGGCGGCTCAACCATCGCCTCTGCGGCGAGTTCATGGGCTTGGATCTGATCAACAATCCGACACTCATTACGCGCCCTGAGTACGGGACGAAGTCGGCAGCATGGTTCTGGCTCAAGGCCAAGCCGGCGCTCAACCCATGTGCTGACAAGGGATGGTTCTATGTCACCACCCGTCTCATCAACGGTGGGGACAATGGCTGGGATGATAGACTGAAATTCTATCAGAGGAGCCGCGCGGAACTTGGGCTCGGTGCGTACACCAAGGAAGCCGAGGTGCGGTCCATTCGAGAATTCCAGTCGACGCATGGCCTGGCCGTCGACGGCAATGCCGGCCCGCGCACGTTGGCGGCGCTGTCGGCCTGACCTGCCGGCCAAAGTGCTCTAGGGTGGCTCCGATACTGGTCGTAGAATTGCGACCGTGCTAGCGAGCTTCGCGCTCGCGGCGCCGGCTCTCGCCGACGTGACGGTGACCGACGGCGACAGCCTCGTCATCAACGGGAGCCACATCCGCCTGCATGGGATCGATAGCCCCGAGGCGTACCAAACCTGCGCCGACGGCTGGGCGGCTGGCGTGATGGCTACTCAGGCATTGCGCGCCCTGGTGCGCGGCCATGCCGTGACGTGCGAACCCGACGAAGGATCGATATGGCCGCACAGTTGCGGTCTGGCAACGATTTGGTGATTTGAACAAGTCCTGGGGCGCAGGCGGGCGAGCGTTCTTGGCTCTCAAATTTGGAGACGCGGAGCTTGATAGCGTCGTGGACCACTTCCGCGTCGCAGTCGAGAAGACTGGCTTCGTCCTCCGTCGAATGGACGACGAGCCTCGAGCAGGACTTATTGATGATCGGATGCGAGTGGAGATACGTCAGGCTCGGTTCCTTTTGGCGGACCTGACACACGCCAGCAATGGCGCCTACTGGGAGGCCGGGTACGCCGAGGGCCTGGGCAAGCCCGTGATTTACCTGTGCAAGCGGTCGGTTTTCGCGAAAGGCGACACGCACTTCGACACCAATCACCACCTCACGGTACAGTGGGACCTTGCAACGATCGCCGATGACATGGAGCGCCTCAAGGCGACCATTCGGTTCTCAATCCCGGAGGCTCGCCAGGTCGACTGACCCGGTTGCGCGCGCGTCTTCCCTATCAAAGCCTGTCCGTCGTCAGGCCGAATGAGACTTTTTGAGCGTTTCAGATCGGGAGGAAGTGGCTCATCAGGGTTAACGATTAAGCTGCCTGCAGGTGATGCTGCAAGCGGCGATTGGCGATGGTCAGGCGCT
>JBFWYF010000919.1:0-3410 GCA_050186685.1 Pirellulaceae bacterium | reverse complement strand
CTGGTAGCGGCCCAATGCGGCTTGCGTGTGCTGGCGCTGTCGACCATCACCAACGTGGCCTGTCCCGATGCACCATTCTCGGTGACGGCGCAAGAGGTCGTCGACATCGCCGCGACGGCGGAGCCGTGTCTCCGGGCGATTGTCTGCGACGTGCTCGATTGTCTGTAGCGGGCAGCGGCGAACGGTCCCTGGAGGTACGCTCGGAGATCACAGCATATCGACGGGGTCGACGTCCGCCATCCACTGAATGTCTTCCCCGCGCGAGATACCGTCGCACGCATCGCGAGCCAGTTCGCGGACCAGGGGACCGTCGGCGCCCATCAGCAGCAGATGAAAGCGATAGAAACCGCGCAGCTTGGCAATGGGGGCGGGAGCCGGACCGAGCAACCGCACGGAATTGCCAGCAGTCTCGATGCGCGACTGCAGGCGCACGGCAACGGCGTCGGCAAACGCTTCGGTGGCCTTCTCGAGCGTGCCGCGGAAGATCAAACGCACCAGGGCCGCGAAGGGCGGGTAACCGAGTTCCTGGCGCACCGGCAACTCCTGGTTGGCGAAGGCGACGAAGTCGTGTTGCATCGCCGCGACGATGGCGGGATGCTCGGGGCTGAGCGTCTGGACGAGTACGCGGCCGCCCCGATCGCCGCGACCGGTGCGTCCGGCCACCTGCGTCACCAGCTGAAATGTCCGTTCCGCCGCGCGAAAATCGGGGAAGTGCAGGGCGGTGTCCGCGTTGACCACTCCCACGATCGTCACGTTGGGAAAGTCGAGTCCCTTGGCAATCATCTGGGTGCCGACCAGGATCTGGATCTCGCCGGCGCGGAAACGCTCGAAGGCCGCCTCGTGACTTCCCGGCTTCTGCATCGTGTCGCTGTCCATGCGCAGGACGTTGGCCTGAGGGAAGCGGGCCCGGACTTCCGCCTCGAGACGCTGCGTACCAATCCCGGCATAGCGGATACCCTCGAATCGGCAAGCGGGGCAGGCCGTAGGTGCGGCAATTTCATAGTCGCAGTAATGGCAGACCGCCCGCTCTCCTTCACGGTGGTGCGTCAGGGACAGGTCACAATTGGGGCAGCGCACGACTTCGCCGCACGCCGGACACTGGATACTCGTCGCGAAACCTCGCCGGTTGAGCAGCAGGATGATCTGCCCCCGTTCGCGCAGCGCCTCGCTGATAGCCAGTTGCAACGGGCGGCTGATCGCGCCACGCGTGGCACGGCTGAGAAACTCGTCGCGCAGGTCGACGATCTCCACGTGGGGTAAGGGCCGATCCAGGATGCGTCGAGGTAGTTCGACCAGTTGGTACGTGCCCTCTCGGGCGTGCTGCCAGCTTTCCAGCGACGGGGTCGCCGATCCGAGCAGCACCGGCACGTGCTCGGCGCGGGCCCGCTGCAACGCAACATCCCGAGCGTGATAGCGCGGCGCGGTCTCCTGCTTGAAAGAGGCATCGTGCTCTTCGTCCAGCACAATCAGTCCCAGGTGCGGCGTGGGGGCAAATACGGCGCTGCGCGCCCCCACCACAACCTGCACCTCCCCCGCCGCAATCCGGCGCCATTGCCAGTGGCGATCGACAGGGCTCAGGTGGCTGTGCAACACGGCCACCCGCTCGAACCGCGAGCGGAATCGAGCCAAGGTCTGCGGCGTCAGGCTGATTTCGGGCACCAGCACAATGGCCTGCCGGCCGAAGGATACTACCTCCTCGATGGCCTGCATGTACAACTCGGTCTTGCCGCTGCCCGTGACGCCGTGGACCAGCAGGGTGCGAAAGGCGCGTGCGTACAGCGCCGACCGGATAGCCTCTAGCGCCACTTGCTGGCGCTCGTTCAACGGCAATCGCTCGGTGGGCGCGACGGCGGAGGACGTGACCTCGTGGTCCATAACGCGGCACCGCTCAATGTGGATCAGCGCTTTCTCCTCGAGCTGCCGGATCGGGGCCCGACCGCACCCCGCTCGTTCGGCCAGCTGCTGCCAGGTCAACGGTCGGGAAGAAGCGGCCAGGATTTTCAGAACCTCCGCCTGCTTGCGCGGCAGCTTCAGTTGGGTCAGTCTTGCGGTGACCGAATTCGGGACGCTCAGCAGGAACACCTCGCGCGTCCCGGCCTGGGTGCGTACTCCCGCGGGTACGACGCTTTCCAGGACCTGGCCCCACGGGCAAAGATAGTATTCGGCCATCCACTCCGTCAGCCTCAGCATGGCGGGGCTCAGCAGCGGCCGTTCGTCGACGACGGACAAAATGTCCTTATAGCGCGAGGCCGGTGTAGCTGTCCGTTCAGCCTGGCCGACCAGGCTTACGGCGTAGCCGACCACCGTTCGATTGCCACGGCCCAGGGGAACCCGTACTCGCCGCCCCGTTTCCAGCACGTCGCGCAGCGTGTCGGGAACGGTGTAATCCAGCGGTCCATAGGGCGGCTCTGCCAACACCACGCGGACGACGACGCGATCGACGGCCGCGTCCTCGTCCCACGGCGCGGGCTCAGTTTCGAACAGCGACTTCTGGCGTTTGTCCATCGGTAGCCCATCCCCCGCACCCGCGATACCATATCAGACCAATTCTGGCGGCAACTGCGCAGGTGGGATATGCGAATTGGAGTTTATGGTGGTTCGTTTGACCCCGTCCACTACGGCCATTTGCTGCTGGCGGAATGCTGCCGCGAACAGTGTGCGTTGGACGAGGTCTGGTTCGTGCCAGCCGGAACGCCGCCTCACAAGCAGGATCGGGACATTACCCCCGGACGTTGGCGCGTCGAGATGTTGCAGCTGGCCACCGGCGGCACGACGGCGTTTCGGGTGCAGACACTCGAGCTGGATCGGGGCGGTGTGAGCTACACCGTGGACACGCTCGACCAGCTCAAGCGGCAACATCCGGGCGACGAGCTGTTCCTGTTAATGGGGGCCGATGCGCTCGCGGATCTGCCCGGGTGGCGGGAGCCTGCCCGCATCTGCGATCTGGCAATTCCCGTCGTAGTCAGCCGCGCGGGGGCGCCCGTCCCGGACCTGGCGATTCTCGCCTCGCTGGTGGATGCTCGCCGTCTCGCCGTGATTCGCAACCATCTCGTGGAAATGCCGACGATCGATTTGAGCAGCACCGAACTGCGGCACCGCGTGGCGGCTGGTCGCAGCATCCGCTTCCGCACGCCCCGCGCGGTCGAGCAGTTGATCGCGGCCCAGGGCCTCTATCGGCAGTAACCCCATCGCACCAATGACTTAGGCTCGTTGGCAGGTATTACAGAACTTTTACCTGGCGGCGACAGGCCGATGACACTTCGTCCGGGGCCGCCTCTTAGAATTTGGCCACTTGGATGCCTGCGGGACTGCAGCGTCCTGGCCAGTTAAGAAACTTATGACAGAGGGTGAACGGATATGGCAACGGTGATCGAGCCGACCAATGATGATCAGACCGGCATGGCGACTGA